>CAZUUD010000001.1:0-437 GCA_964623045.1 uncultured archaeon
ATAGGAAGCATTAGCTATGATGAAGCTGTCGTAAAGGCTCTCGTTAACATGAGACCAGTAATAGAATTCGGAGGCAGAGCGAGCGGTGAAATAGAAGCCATCTATAAGGAGCTTAGACGCTTATTAACATGGTAAGTATGAAATGTGCTTATCGCCGTGATTGAGCAAAAGAAAACTTAACGATGGAATCAAATTCTTGAAAATGGAGACCGAAAAGAAGAAGCAAGCTCTTCGTCGCTTCATTTGGCATTTACTTAAAGAGAAAAAGCTTGCACTGCCTCCTTTTCCTCTCGAGGGGAGGATACCCAACTTCGTTGGTAGCGAAGAAGCGGCAAAGCTACTAAGGAGGCTAGAGTTATGGAAACGAGCTCGCGTAGTTCTCGCTAATCCTGATGCTGCGCAACGCGCGGTTAGGGAATTCGCCCTAAGAGATGGTA
>CAZUUD010000001.1:447-13338 GCA_964623045.1 uncultured archaeon
CAGGTTCGCAAAGGAAATTTAGGTTTTTAGAAAACCAGCAACTATGAGCTCTATCGCCTTTTGCTTACTTATTCCCCTAGCCCTCAGGTAATTCAACTCCTCTTCCGAGATCCTTCCTATAGATGCTTCATGCGTGAGTATAGCCTTCTTATTCTTATCCAGTAACTTAGGAACAAGCTCTATGGAGGAAGAATCATCGAGGAGTAATCCACGACAGTCCAAATGCCCCTTTCCACCTTCCAGTGCTGTTATAGAAGATAGGGCCCTCACCGAACTCTTGTTCCTCGCTACGGCCCTAATAGATACCATACCGCTAGCTCCTTTTCCTAGCAGTTCTATTTCGTCGTGAACCAGAACGTTGGAGTTGTTGGAAGAAATTAGAATTTTTACATCAGCACTCGAGCCCTGAAGACACTTCATTTTCGTTCTCATCTCTAGTTGTCTTGGTGAAGAAGTCAGGCTATAGACGTACTTCAGCCTTGCATTCTTCTCGAGGATGAACTCATAATGAGAGCACACTTTATCTCTATTCCCCCAGGAATGGACGTGGAGGTAGTCTACGCTTGCATTCCTCTTCAGAACTATGGTTCCGCTAGCAATGTGTTTGGAGCAAAGAGCGGGAGCTAAAACGTTGCACGTACCTCTCAAGCTCACCTTAACACCTTGCTCGATGACTATGAGGTTTTGGAGCCTTTGCTCAAGTTTCTTAGAAGAAATGCTTATGCAGGAAACGATAGGACATTTCATACTCTTCTTTATCCAGAAGAAGTAGCCCTCTCCGGGTTTCCCACGAAAATATTTCCTTACCCACGCATATTTCTCGTAGGCCTTGCTACTCTCTAATATCTCCACTCCTTTCTCCTCCCTCAGCTTCCTTATCTCATGATCTACGTACCAGTAGTTCACATCTCCTACATCTTTCATAACCCCACCTCTTGATAGTCTTCCAAACTCTTCTCCAGTCCGAAGAGATACATATTAGCTTGCCATTCAGCATAACTCCAACCCTCTGGGGTTTCAGCTTCTGCAATATTTCGGCTCTATGTGTAATTAGAATCACTGAGCTCCCTTCCTGAACGAGTTCCCTCTCTATCAGCTCGATCACCTTCTCCACTCGTTTTACGTCCAAACCCGAATCTATCTCGTCCAATACTGCTAACTTTGGTTTCAATGAAATTACTTGAACCAACTCCGACACTCTTTTCTCCCCACCAGAAAAACCTACGTTAACCTCCCTCTCGAGGAGATTGGAGACTAAATCATATTCTACTCTCTTCTTGGCGATGAGTTCTAGCAGATCTTTAAATAGTATTCCCTCCAACGCAGGTGGGTTCTGAAAAGCTAGGGCTATTCCCAACCTCGCCCTCCGCTCAGCACTCATTCTCGTTATGTCCTTTCCTTGAAATATTATCCTTCCTCTCTCTACCCTAACTGTGGGTATTCCCATAATGGAATAGGCAAGCGTAGTCTTTCCACAACCGTTGGGACCTATTAGAGCGAATACTTCGCCCTCCTCTATCTCTAAGTTTATGTTTTCGACTATTCTCTTTCTCGCAACCTTTACACTCAAGTCCTTTATTGAAAGGATTTTCCGCATCTAAAACCTATATCCTCCACTTTAATATAACCCTTCATGAGAAGCGTAGATTTTTGACTTATTGATAACTCATCTAAACTAACCAAACACCAAGCAGAAGACAGATAATGAGCAGCACATCAATGTAAATTTGTTCCTCAATCTAGATGTCATCCTTTGTGGAAGTTCTGGAAACGCAAATCTCATAAGTCCTTTCAGTAGGGAAATAGCCAAAGATTGGAGTTTCGGTTTTGTGATTCTCTAGTGTAGTTCTTATAAGAAATTATTAATTATTAACAGGAATGATTAGGTTCTTGTTAACCAGTTCTCGATCAAGAAAATTAAACACAGAAAGAAGGAAACTATACATATATCAAGAATTAGGCTACTGATTTTTGCGTATCTTTCAAAAAACACAAGAAATAGTGATAGAACTAAAATCAGTATGAGATGTAGATATAACACTTTCTGTAGATCTAACACTTTTTTGATATGAGTCTCATTCAATTTTTGGGATGGCATAGAAATTAACATAACTAGTAACATTATTCCCAAAATTTCCGATGCTGTAATCTTAGATAGTGTCAGAGGATAACTACCAAATAAAATTGAAATAGCATCTATTAAAAAGAAACTGCTTATAAAAGCCAATGTACTAAAAGTTAGAGAAATGACTAATATATCCGTATCCGTCAAGTTTCTTAATACCGAACTTTTCTTGTTTTTCCTTAGAGAGAATAAGTAAAAGTAACCAGAAACGAAGAGTAGTATTACGTAGACGATTTCGGGTTGTTTTAATAACGTACTGTTTTGTAAAAGACTTACAATAAAATCCCCCAGTGTCATAACCATAAATCAAAGATTAAGATTTTAATGTAGGTTTATCTATCGTTTCCAAATTGTTTTTACCGAGCGTTCTAGAAGCTCATTACTATCAAACGGCTTCGCTTTTCTCAAAGAGATATGCCCCAAGAAAGACCATAATACCAGAGAAACCGACTAATACTGCAAAATCGAAGAGAATTGGAAACGAAGAAACGCCAATTAGCACGCTCCTTAGACCATCTACGCCATAGGTTAATGGATCGAGATAAGAAAAGTGCCTCAGCGAAGGTGGTAAATTCTCTAATGGGAACAAAGCCCCGGACAAAAAGAATAGCGGAAAGATCACGAAGTTCATTATCAAGCTAAATCCGTGAATATCTTTCATTTTCGAAGCAAATATCAGTCCTAAACCGATGAAGGTAGTGGATATGAGTAGCATAAAGATAACAGAGAGTAAGAACGCAGAGATGTTAGCTATTTTGAACCCCATTAGAGTCGAAACCCCAAGAATTAAGATTCCTTGTAGTACTGAGGTTGTTGCACCCCCAACTATTCTGCCAATCACTATCGAAACCCTATTGACAGGCGCTACCATGATTTCTTTCAAGAACCCAAACTCTCTGTCCCACAAAACAGAAATTCCAGCAAACGTTGACGTGAAGAGCATAGACATACCAACTATGCCTGGAACCAAAAAGTGAATATACTCTATTCCTCCTGTCGTGCTAGGAATTGTTACGTTTCTAAACCCTAAGCCGAGAAAGGCTAAGAAGAGTAAAGGCATGGCTAATGATCCTATAACTCTAGATCTTGCTCTCAGAAATCTCTTCATCTCTCTAAGCCATAAGACATACACTGCAGCTGTGTTGATCATATTCCAAACCTCCTTCTTGCGGACATCAGATTTCTCTCCCTCTGGCTAGCCTCCTTCTCCCTAATCGTTCTTCCGGTGAAATGAAGGAAGACATCTTCCAAGCTTGGTTTATGCAAACTCACAGAACTAACGCTGATGCTCATCTTTTGGGCTAAATTTATTAGTTTGGGTATTCTTTTCTCACCTTGCTCCACGGTAATAGTTAATTTGCCGTTGTGCTCTTTGACCGATTTCACGAAGTTCAACTTATTGATTTCATTTAGAAACTCGCGAATATCTCCTTCTAATTCAAAGGTTATCACATCTCCTCCAAGTCTATCCTTTAGATTCTTTGGAGTATCTATTGCAATAATCTTGCCGTGATCGATTATGGCAACTCTATCGCAGAGATGATCTGCTTCCTCCATGTAGTGTGTTGTTAAAATTATCGTAATGTTATTTTCTTTCCTCAGCCTTTTGATATATTCCCAGATATGCCTCCTCGTTTGGGCATCCAAGCCGAGAGTTGGCTCATCCAAAAATAGAATCTTTGGTTTGTGAATTAGGCCACGAGCAATTTCTAATCTCCTCTTCATACCACCAGAGTATTTTTCCACTAAAACATCCGCCCTATCTTTCAATTCAACAAGCTCTAAAACTTCCTCTATTCTTCTTTTTCTCTTAGCCTTGTTCATCCCATACAACATAGCGTGGAATTCCAGATTTTCTCTTCCCGTTAATTTGTTATCCAAGGCTGGTTCCTGAAAGACTATGCCAATACTTCTCCTCACTTCGCTCCTTTCTTTTACTATGTCATATCCACATACCTTTGCATATCCTGAAGTTGGTGTAAGAAGCGTCGAAAGCATGTGTATCGTCGTAGTTTTACCAGCCCCATTTGGTCCTAACAAACCGAAGATTTCTCCTTGTTTAACCTCAAAGCTTATATCATCTACAGCTGTAAAGCCGTTAAAGACCTTCGTTAGATTTCTGACCTCTATTGCTAGCATTTTTCATCGACCTCTTCTGAACTTAGAGATCTTAACTATTTTCTTCGACTTTCTTTATACCCTTCTTACATGTCCTGCTTTCGGAACGAATATCAAGCCTTCGCTCTTCAGCTTATCGAGAATTTCGTCTACATCTTTTATTCCTTGTTCCTCTGCAGCAGCCTTCACATCTTCTATTGGAACGTTCTTTCCTAGCTTAGCTTCTAGATCTGCGATTATGTCGAGTACCATCCTCATTCTAGAACGCTTAGAAGCACTTATTCCACTCTCTATCTTGTCTATATCTATCCTTCCTGTCTCTACATCGACACCTAATTGTTGCAGCGAGATCTTCATCAATCTTATGGCTCGCTCTGCGTCCTCTACTCTTACCCAGTTATCTAGTCTAACTTTTGCGCTAGCTTCAGCGAGCCTTATCAGCGCTTCGAATTGACGAAGCGTTATGGGCACTGTCGGTATCTCTTCACCAGCATACCTGTTTCTCAGTTCGACGTAGAAGTTCTTCAACATGTTTGCAGCCTCGTCAGTGAGCCTTATGTCTGTACAAGTCCTCCTCGCGTAGACTATGTACTTTCGGAGGAAATTCAGATCAAGTACCGGCTTTGCCACCTCCTCGCTAATCCTTGCCTTTACTATGTGATCTACTAGTGCCTCATCTCTTGCCCTATCTGGTACATCGCGAAGTGCGAATTTTAGATCGAACCTCGTGAGCAATGTCTCTGGAATGTTTATTTGATCTAGAATCGGTAAGTATGGATCGAATCGGCCTAATTTTGGATTAGCTGCAGCGAGTATTGCCGTTCTCGCGGGCAAAGTTGCGACTATGCTTGCTTTCGCTATGCTCACAGTTTCTATGGATAGTGCCTCGTGCATTGCAATTTGATCTTCCTTGCTTATCTTGTCGAACTCGTCTATGGCAAGGATCGAGTTGTTCGCAAGTATCAGTGCGCCGGCCTCTAGCACCCAACCTCCCAATAGCTCGCTCTTAACTACAGTTGCTGTTAGACCGGCACCAGTAACACCCTTACCGCTCACGTACCTGCCGCGCGGCAATGCCTTAACCACAGTTGAAATCAGTTGAGATTTAGCAGTAGAAGGATCACCAGTGATCAGGATGTGAATATTTCCCCTGACGTGTGTACCATCTGGATAGACGTGCCTTATGCCTCCAAAGAGCTGGAGCAGGATAGCTTCCTTTATCTCGTGCCACCCGTAGATGCCTGGTGCTATACTTGCTATGAGTAAATCGTAGATATCGCTTCTCCTAGCCAATGCGTGGATCTTTGCTATATCCTCCGGTGTTATCTTTATTTCCTCGAATTCTTCTTCCTTAGATTCTACGTAGATCGCCTCGAAGTATATCTCTGGTCTCGTCGATAGCTTCCCGTGTACTCTTCTGGGAATCTCCTTAAGTATTCCTACTATCTTTATCTGGTTACCAGGATCGGTCTTTCTCTGAAATGCTGGAGTTGTGAGATCTTTTTTTAGTAGTACATTTATTCTACCAGGAGGCTCTCCTTCAGTTATCTCAAATGGCTCGCTAATAGTTATCCATCTTATATCGTACATTCGTTTATCCACGAGCTTGAATACGCCCCTTCTATCGCATTTGGGACACGCTGTTGGCTGTTTCAGTGTAGTGGAATCCTGTTCAACCGGTATTAGTTCGCCGCATTCGGGGCATTGAAAAATGGCTTCATAGATCTGTGGTCTAACCTCGCTTGCAGCTCTAACTATGCCCTCTATCTCGACCAACTTACCTATGTGTTTAGCCCTGAGATTACGAATTCTTAGGCGCCTTGTCTTGGGTAGATTCCTCACCTTGATTTCCATTGGTTCGTGGGGAGGTAGCTCTAGGTTCTCTACAGCATCCGAGAACGTCTTGAGAATCCTTTCTGGTTCTTCAAGCAATCTTTCTGCTAAGGAAGGATCGAACCTATCGATGGTATTGAAATCCACCACTATGCTGCTTCTACCCTCTTCACAAGCCTCAATGAGCAATCGCAATATTTCTGGTTTTCTCAGGAAGCTCTCACAAGCTAGGAGGATTTTCTCTTCTTGAATGTCTACCATGAAAGGATGGTGGCTACTAATCTTTTATGGGTAAGTTCATTTCCCATGGAACCAATGGAACTTCTAAATTCTCCATAAACGAGCATTATTATGCGAACAAAACGAATCTTTCTGACAGGTAGACCAGGAGTTGGAAAGTCCACTGTAATACTTAGGACAATCGACTTGCTTAAGGAGCATGGCTACTCGGTTGGTGGCTTTATTACTCCTGAGGTGAGGATCCAAGGAAAAAGAGTGGGTTTCGTTGTGAAGGACTTAGTCACAGGAAATGAGCTACAGTTCGCGGGAATGGAGGAAATCGGAAGAAGGCTTGGAAAATATAAGGTTGATGTGGAGAAGTTCGATCGTATAGCGTTACCTGCATTGAGGTATGCAATAGAGAACTGTGATATCATAGCTATAGATGAAATTGGGCGAATGGAGCTCTTCAGTAAGGCCTTTGAACGGGAGTTGAATAGGATACTGAAGCTGGAGAAGCCATTGATAGCTACACTCCATAGGAAGTTGAAAAAGAGATTCGAAAGAGAAGGTATGGTGATCGAAGTTACTCTAGCTAATAGATCAGAGTTACCCAAACGATTGCTTCAGTTACTGGAGACATGTCTATAAAGATTTTTAACAGAAAAATCTGGTTCAGTAGTCCCTGTAGCAGATTATTCTGATTGAAGGCATATCGTATTTTTCACGTGTTTGATCTAGAAACCTACAAAAACTTTTCAAATCTCTCCCGCTTACATACACCAATGGATTTCTAAATGGCAAACAGAAAATTACACACTCTTCAGTCCCAGGAATCTCTTTCACCGAATCTCTAAATAGTTCTAGAATCGTCTCTTCTCCTGTTTCTATTCGAGCGACATATCTCATGTTCCTCCTAGTTGGGAGTAAAAATTTAAAGGATGCGCCGGCCGGGATTCGAACCCGGGTCCCTGGCCCGGGGAGCCAGTGTCCTACCAGGCTAGACTACCGGCGCCTAAGTAGATTAACGAACGAGATTTTTTCTACTTTAAACTTTAGCCCTATGATACTTTCCTATGACCTTGCTAGTTAGCCATGGTGATGCAGACGGTGTCGTATCTGCAGCCCTTGTACTCATGAAGCAGAGGAAGTGCTTTATCAGATTCTCTGCTGTAGGTAAGTTACGTCAAGTGCTCTGTAGTCTAATAGCGAAGTCAAATCTCAAGCAAGAGCTGTGGATCTTAGATCTATCCCCCAATGAAGTTACACTCAAGCTCGCTAGTCTTTTCAAACACGTGACTTGGATAGATCATCATAAAGTTAGTGTAGCTGAAGTTCCGCCTAACATAGAGCTAATCCTAGACTCTTCGTCTCCTAGCGCAGCCCAGCTCGTCGCAAGTTATCTGGGAATAGAGAGCGATCTTGTAGTCTTAGCAAATGAAGTAGATACCAATAGTGTGAAGAGTGATGATGCTGCCTTCTTGAGGGATTACATAGGAATGCTGAAGCACAAGCACCGTGGATTGGAACTCAATAGAAAGCTTGTGAGTTTAACTAGATACCTAGCCTCTGGAAAGCTAGAGGATCTCATGAATAAGGAAAGCATAATTGAGGAAGTCCAAGCTTATAGGAAAAGAGTTAAAGAATATACCAAGAAATCTATAGAGCGATTGAGAATAGAGCAATTGGGTGATCTCAAGTTGGCTATAGTTGAGAAGACCACACCTTTCGTTCCTATCTATGCGATTTGTACCGAGCTCCAAGAACATGCAGAAGCTCCTTTCGATCTGCTCGTATTTGCCTTACCGATAGTCAGCAGGAATAACATTAGGACTAAACTCGAGTTCAGAACCCATACAGAGCTAGATGTAAATGAGATAGCAAGGAAGCTAGGTGGTGGCGGACATGAAAAGGCGAGTGGTGCTATGCTCGATGGATTTTATACCGGTGACAAACTCATTGAGCTCCTTAAGTCCCATTTGAGCGAAAAAACTACTTCATCTACCTAGCTTTTCGTGTGCCTTTGCTAAGTGATGTGCTGCGAGAGCCCCGAGGAGGGAAAGTTCTCCTGCTAACACTGCACATGCTGTTATCTCTGCTAATTTCCTCGCAGCTTTCCCCTCCTCTTTGACTTCACAACCTAAGAGCTTAAGCATGGTATGCTGAACTGGTAATCTAGTTCCCCCACCAACTGCACCAACCTGAATGCATGGTAGCGTGACACTAAAATACAAACTATTACCTTCTGCTTCTGCATGGGTCCATCCTAGACTTCCCTCTACGACATGAGCGGCATCTTGCCCAGTTGCAAGGTAAATTGCCGCAACTATGTTTGCGAAGTGAGCGTTGAAACCAAAACTTCCTGCAGCTGCTGAGCCTAACAAGTTCTTAGCCTTCCACACTTCGAGGAAGGTTTGTAAGTCCGTCTTTAACTTTTGCTTCAGAACTTCTTCTGGAATTCTCGCTTCCGCTACCACCGTTTTTCCCCTTCCTAATACTAAGTTCAATGCGCTCGGCTTCTTGTCGGTACAGAGATTAGAAGAGAGTGAGATGAACTTAGCGTTGGTTTCTCGCTCTATGAGCTTACTCATCCTGTCGCTCGCTATGGTAACCATGTTCATTCCCATGGCATCGCAAGTATCGAAGTAGAATCGCAAATAGACGTATTTTCCTATGACAAAAGGTTGAAAGGAGAGAAACTTCAAGTGGGAACTCGTAGCCTCTGCCTCTGCTTTCAATCTCTCGAAATTTTGTTCAAGCCACTCCAAAAAGTTATTTACTTCTTTCACACTTTCTAGCTTGAATGCCGGCGCCCTAGTTTGGGCTTCCTTGATTATCCTAGCCGTAGCCCCACCACTTCGCGTTATCGTAGAACAACCACGGTTGACGCTCGCTACTAGCGCCCCTTCAGTAGTGGCAAGAGGTATGAAGAACTCTCCCTTCGCATATTCGCCATGGATCGTTATTGGTCCTGCTACTGCTAAAGGAAGTGTCACGCTGCCTATCGGATTTTCTATATTCCTCCCTACTACTTGGTCGAAATCTATTCGCTCATCCTTTGCTATGCTGAGATCAAGCTTACACATCTCTTCCAAGAATTTCCTTCTTAGTTCAGAAGCCAGGTTCGAATCCCCTAACACTTCATCAAGCTGATAGAGCTTTAGCTCGCCTCTATTGAGCTTTTCCATGACTTCTTTTTCATCCATCATGGCTTCCACTCCTGATGGGCCTGAATTTATAACCATAATGGATAAGTCCATCTTCCTCAGTTATCCTTCTAAATACCACTTCCACAGGCATTCCTACGTAAATCTCATCGAAATCACAATCTACGAGCTGGGCGATTACTCTTGGGCCTTCTTCGAGCTCTACTATAGCAAGGGCATAAGGAGAATTATTCTTATGCTCCTTAGCCGGTACATGGACTATCGTGAAGCTAAACACTTTTCCCTTACCACTAAGCTTAACTTCCTTTAGCTTCCCTTTCCTCCTACAATTGGGACAGAGAAAGCGAGGTGGAAAGTAAATCTTGCCACAGTTCTCGCACTTAGTTCCGATGAGTCTATATCTGTACTTTATCCTCCTCCAACTTAGTGGTATCTTCATTCCCCTCACCTCCTCAAGATGTGAACAACGCAAGTACCACCACTCCCTCCAACGTTATGGGCTAGTCCTACTTCTGCCTTTGTGATTTGTCTCTTTCCAGCCTCTCCTCTTAGCTGAAGTACTAGCTCCGCTATTTGCTTTATTCCAGTAGCACCGACTGGGTGCCCACATGCCTTGAGACCACCACTCGGATTCACGCTTATCTTCCCATTTCTGGCCGTTTCTCCTTCTAGGGTAGCTTTACCACCTTCTCCCTTCTTGAAGAATCCTAAATCTTCTATCGCAAGTATCTCAGCTATAGTAAAACAATCGTGCACTTCTGCTAAATCTATGTCTCTTGGCCCTAGCTTTGCCTGCCTATATGCTAGCTCTGCTGCCTTTCTAGTTGCTGCCAATGAAACTAAGCTACTTCTATCGTGAAGTGCTAGTGAATCGCTTGCTTGGGCACTCGCGGCGATCCAGATTGGTGTGTCTATTTTGAGTTCATGTGCCTTCATCTCGCTTGCGAGTACTACCGCAGCAGCGCCATCACTCAATGGAGAGCAGTCGAGTAACTTAAGTGGCGATGCTACTACTGGCGAAGCAAGCACATCTTCGATCGTTATTCGCTTGTGAAATTGTGCAAAGGGATTTAGACATGCGTTCTCGTGGTTCTTAACGGCAACTGCAGCTAGTTGCTCTTCCGTAGTCCCGAATTCATACATATGTCTCCTTGCCATCAAAGCGTAGAGTGCGGGAAAAGTAGCACCATTGAAGGCCTCCCATTCATAATCCCCTGCTGATCCTAAGATAGAGGTGGCTTCTTCCGTTGGTACTTCACTCATCTTCTCTACACCACCCACTACCACTAGATCATAAGCACCACTCGCTATTGCTAGATAGGCTTCCCTAAACGCTACGCCACCACTTGCACATGCTGCCTCCACACGCACTGCTGGTTTAGGTACGAGGCCACAGTGATCCGCTATTAGTGCTCCTAAGTGTTCTTGGTTAGCAAACCTACCAGAGGACATGCTAGCACCGTAAATTGCTTCAACGTCCTTCCCCGTTATGCCTGCATCTTCCAGTGCCCTTATTCCTGCTTCTGCTGCCAGCTCCTTAATGCTCTTTTCCCAATGCTCTCCGAACTTCGTGAGACCTACTCCTATTACTGCTACTCTTCTCATCTAATCACCCTTCAGCTTACCTCTAAACCTAACGTAGGTAGCGTAATCTATGTAGCGCTTTTGATCTAGGAGTTGCCTTACAGTTGGATTAGGTTTGAATTTGCGCCTGGTACCAGTAACCCTTATCGCAAATGCATCACTACCAGCACCAGAGCCGTAGCTTACGAGTAGAATTCTTTCGTTGGGTTTTGCTTGGTCGAGCACAGCTGCTAAACCAATTAGAGAGCTCGCAGAGTAAGTGTTCCCTATCTCTTTAACTACTAAGCCTGGCTCTAGTTTCTCTAGCGGAATGTTAAGGTATTTTGCTGCCTTTAGCGGAAACTTGAGATTCGGCTGATGAAACACCACATAATCAAAATCGTCAATAGTTAGCCCTGTGTTTTCTAGCAGCCCCTTTGTGGCTCCTATTATGTGTTTGAAGTATGCTGGCTCTCCTGTGAATCTAGCCCCATGAACGGGAAACTCGCTTCCATCTCTTCGCCAGAAGTCAGGTGTATCAGTAGTATAAGAGAACGTATCTTCTATCTCTGCTATCAGATTCTCCTTTCCTATGAGATAGGCAGCTGCACCACTCCCTGCAGTGTATTCGAGCACATCCCCTGGCCTTGATTGGGCTGTATCACTTCCTATTGCCAAGCCATACTTCGCTAGTCCTGCCTCCACTAGGCCAAGACATACCTGAATTCCCACCGTTCCTGCCTTACAGGCAAATTCCGTATCGCTAGCAGTAGAACATGGCGTGGCTCCTATTGCTTCCGCTACAATGCTAGCTGTGGGTTTCACCGCATAGGGATGGGACTCGCTACCTACGAAGACCGCGTTTATATCTTTGGAATTAATTCCTGCACGAGAAACTGCATAGCGTGCAGCTTCTACCGCAAGCGTCACTGCATCCTCGTCCCAAGCAGCAACGGCTTTTTCCCTGACCCCTAAGCTGCTCACTATCTCCTTTGGATTTTTTCCCCAGACCTTTGCGATTTCACTAATTGGGATGCGAAACCGAGGTATATAGACGCCGTAGCTCACTATTCCAGCCGTCATTAGGAGGGAGTTCCTTGCCTGGTTTATAAACCCAGATTCATTGATTTAGACAGAAGTCGAAAATTTTTTCGACTATATTATTCAAATTGATTTAGCCATCTCAATAATCTACCATATTCCCTTATTCTCCAAGGACAGTTTCCTATTTTAGCTCTTAGTAGGGCCTTTGTGAACTCTATGAGTTGGGGCTTAATTTCTGCTATTGCATCTCTTCCCTTCTCTTTGATCAGTGCCCTACACTTAGCAAAGAAGTGGTCATCATCATCGTATTGCTCCAGCCTAGCAAACCAATTCAGAAGTTCTGGTTTCCATTCGCTCTGAAATTCGCCACAGTTCGGACAGTGGAGTTCATTGAGAATTAATTCTAGTGGTAAGATTTCCCTACCACATCGCCAACATATCATAAGCAAAGTAGTCGAAACTTCTTTAAAATTGAAACCTATCGGGCTCAAGGCTGAATCCACTCTATTTCGTAGTACCAATTCCTTGAATCTTGCAAATCTATGCGTTTAGCTACGTAGTAAGTGACGCTCGTCTCACGATCTACTATTGCCAGCACCAATCTTAGCCCTAGTTCATGTGCCCTAGCCAGCGCTGCAGCTAGCTCTCTTCCACCTAATCTTTCGTCTTCTGTGATTGCTATTATCGCAAACCTCGGAGGTGAGTTGTTTGGCCTCTCTACGTTTCCTTTGTTGCGCCACCATGCTATGAAGTCGAACTCTACGTTCGAATAATCGCTTTCTTCCATTTGTGGAACTGCCATGATGAAGGTCTTCCTTACGC
>CAZUUD010000001.1:13348-28872 GCA_964623045.1 uncultured archaeon
CTCGCTCATGAGCATGCTGCTGACTTTGGGAAACACGTGAATAACATGCTTCGAGTGAATCCATTGCTTACCTCGCCTAATGGGCGAAGCCCCAGGAAAGTATATCCTGAAGTGTGTACCGAACTTGAAACCAGTCTTAACCACATAACCCCTATCCCGCCATTCCTCGTATACATCATAGAGAGCGCTTACTTCCTCTTTCTCTTCACCAGTTAGCTCTAGTAAGTCTTTGAAATCGAGTTCTTCCTTTGTTCCAAACTCCAGTACCTTTGCACCATGCTTTGCAAGATAGAGCGTTTCCAAGAGATCTAACTTCAGTATCTTGTCCTTCTTGGGTTGTTTGTAGACACCCAGTTGTCCAAACCAGTACTTCTCAAAAAGTTCGAAGTGTAGTTCTTCTGAGCATATGAGGAAAGAAAAGCGATCAGGCTTAAGGAAGTTAAGCTCGACTCCCGTGAGCTCAGGCAGATCAGTTGATTTGGAAGGATAGGTTATAACAGGCGAATTACCAAAGTGTTCGTCAGCATGCTCTGCAAGAAATCGCCTAGCTGGCACTATTATCAAGCCCCTATCCCGCCAATCCCTGTAGGTGGCAAACTTCGCGAAGATCCTTTCTGAATTGGAGAACTTAGAGAAGAGGTCTAAGGGGGAACGCAGGTTGTCGTGCTCATCCCTATAAGCGAACTTCCTCGCACAGACCAGGTAGAGTGCCTCCACAGGATCGAGAGTTAAGTCGCGTCTCTCTCTTCTACCTATCCACGTCTGGCAAAGTCGCTCTACTTCTGGTCCTCTCGCGAGCAGTTTATTTCCTTTTGCGATGACTTCGCTACTAAACTTAGACATGAGTTTTAGTTAGGGAGTAGCGATAAAACTTTTGGAGCGCATCCGTAGTGATTCGATGATGTAATCACCACTTTGCGTAGTTTCGTCCCACTCTACCCTTCCTCTCACTACTTCTAGCCTTCGTTTGAAGAGGGGACAATCCAGCACGAAGGTCTCATACTCTCCACCTTCGCCGATCAAACTCAGTTTATATCTTCCTCTTAACCTTATGAGCTGATTCACTAGCTCGGTATTTAGTTTCTTTCCTAACATAGCCTTTGATAGACCTTGAGCAGCAACCCGAGTTATTATGACTTCAAACCTATTTTCGAGCAGGAGTTCTAGAACTTCTTCTTCTCGTTTATTCCAAAGTGGTGCAAGCAATTCGAGCTCTAGCTCCTCACATAGCTTCAAGAGTCGTGTGTATTGATATTTGCTCTTTACGACTCCGCAACTCAATGCTTCTATTCCAAACTTAGTTTTCGCATATTTCAGGAGCCCTTTGAGATCCTCGAGCTCTGCCTCCTTTACCCCAGAGCTCTTCGCCACGCAAATCGGTAGCTCTGCGGCAAGCGATTGAAAGAGCGTGAGGTGGGCATTAATGTAGTGAAACATGTAGCTAAGCTCACTTGCTGGTATTATCGTTCCAAGACAAGCTAGTTCATGCCTCTTGCTCATAAGCCATGCAACAAGCATAGAATCCTTACCGCCACTTATGAGTGCTAAGAAACGCATGCGTAGTTTTAAGCCCACTTGCTTAAATCTAACGCATGGTATTAGTGTTGGGAATAGACGAAGCTGGTCGTGGTCCTGTAATAGGGCCTATGGTAATATGCGGTTACCTGATAGAGAGTGATAAGCTGAATTTACTCAAAGAGCTGGGGGTAAGAGATTCGAAGGAGCTCTCACCTGAAAGGAGGGTCAAATTAGTCAAGAAACTGAAGCACCTGGCCAGGGATTACGCATTAATGAAGTTATCGGCAAAGGAGATAGACGAACTCAGAGACGAGAAGAATCTAAATAAGATAGAAATGGAAAAATTCGCGGAGCTAATAAACGTGTTTACCCCTGATGTTGCTATCGTAGATGCTCCTCAAGTTAACACAAGACGTTTCAAGAATGAGTTAAGACGCCTACTCAATGTCGAAGGCGTTAAGCTGATAGTAGAGAACTACGCCGATAAGAAGTATGTTGCCGTTTCAGCTGCATCCATCCTTGCTAAGGTGGCTAGAGATAGAGAAATAGAGAAGATAAAACGAAGAGTTGGTTATGATTTCGGTACTGGCTATCCTCATGATCCTGCAACTATAGAATTTCTCAAACTCTTACTCAAGCGCTATAAACGCTTTCCTGATTACGTTAGAAGTTCTTGGATTACTGCGAAGAGTCTTCTAGCTCAAAATGAACAAAGAAAGCTTAAAGACTTCCTAGATTAGCTACTCCACCACTACTGGTAATTTGCTTGCAACTCCTCTCAGAATTCGTTGGAGTTCAGCTAGTTGGCGCTCTATCATACCTATTCTGTGAAGAATTGGCTCGACTGCATATTGTTGAGAGCTCTTCAAGAGTTTCGCTACTTCCTCGCTGGCTTTAGCCCTTAGCTCGGATTCTAACTTATCGAACTCGCGCTTTCTAACGAACTCGCGTTCAGCAAAGCTGGAGAAGTTCTTCAGCGACTCTGAGACTAACTTCAGCGCTTCTCGTCTTAGTGCTTGGCTTTCAGACTCTAGCTTCGATACACGAACATGAAGATCCTTGTCTATTTTGCTTACTTCCTCCTTTAGCGTTGCCATTTCCTTCGTTAGTTTTGTTAATCTTTCACTGTGCTCTGTGAGTTTAGGTTCAAGTCTTTGACCGAGATCATTCACGATTCTTCCTAATCTCTCTACCTTCGAGTTCAGGTCTAGACTAGTCTGAATCAGGCGCTCTATCTCGTTTTTATTTTGTGCTGATTTTTCGCTTATATTTTCCACCCTCTTTTCTAGATCTTCGAGTTTCTCGCTTACTAGTTGCGTAACTTTAGCATCAAGCGTGGTTATGGTTTCGGTAACGCGTGCATCTAGCTTGGCTGCTATCACACCAACATCTGCATTAACCTCACTTCGCAGTTTTGCGAATTCGGCCTTGACTTGGTCTATTTCCTTCATTCTCGTCTCGAGCTTGTTAGCAAGCGAAGTTAGCTCTTCCCTCAATGCTTCAGTTCTCTCTAGAGCAGAATTTAGGATCTCTTTATCCTTCTCGAGTTTCTCGTTGATATCGCGCTTCAAGACCTCGAGTTCGCCTATTCTTTCCTTAATAGTCGAGTCTATCGATTCGCGAATAGCAGCGAGTTTTTCAGAAGCTGCCTCGCTCTTTGCTTCTTGTGCTCTGAGTTTAGCAATCGTTGCTTCTGCTTTGGCTAGGATACCCTCTACTTCCTCGAGTCGCTTCACGATGTCCTTACGCTCGCTCAGGGCTTTGTCTATGCTCTCTTTGAGTGCAGAAGCTTCCGCGATTTTGGCTAAAATTTCCTTCCTTACCTCTTCCATTCGCTTCAGATAGCGCTCCATTCCCCTTTCAGTTAACATCTTTCCGCTCGATTCGACTAGCTTCTCCAGCTCCTCTAGTTGGGATTCTAGGTTCTGTCTAAGCTCGCCTAGCTTTTTATCAAAGTTCTGTTCAAGTTGCTCGTATTTCTCTCTTAGCACTTTCACTTCGGAACTCAGTTCCTTGAGTTCAGGAACTTCGATTTGTTTTGGAAGTTTGGCGGGAAGGACAGAGATTTTCTTTTTCTCGAGCTCTCTAAGCTTCGTTGAGATCTCTTCGAACCGCTTCTCTATCTCTTCTGCCTTCGTTAACTTTTCTAGACGTTCGACTCGCTTAGCTAGATCTTCACTCACCTTTACGGGCACACCTTCGCTTAGGATGCGTTCTATTTTGCTTATTCGCTTATCGATATCTAGAAGTGGAACTTCACCTATCTCACCTGCTAGCTTTTGTCTTAGCTGAAGCATCTCCGCCTGGAGTAACATCTGCAGATCCTCTAGCTCTTTAACTCGTTCGTGGAACTCCTCAATTGCAGTAGTAGAAACACTTGCTTCCAATTTAGCTAGGCGAGATTCTATGGCTTCTAATCTAGCAACAATATCTTCAACTACTTTTTCTTCCATTTCTCATCCCAGTTGGTCTCGATAAAAATATCTTCTAAGACTCCAATATAAAGGAGTTGCTATCTTCTCCTCACTATCACTCGCGGAATTCCTTGAGATTCTGTCCTCTCCAAAACTAGCTCGAAGTTGTTGAGCTCCGTATCCTCTACTCCCGTTAGATCTACATCTTTATATCTAAGATCTACTATTCCATTGCAACTCGTAGCATTACTTAGCCTAGCCAGTGGAAAGTACACCTGATGATTCGAAGGTATAGTTTGGTTAAGTTCTGTGCACGTCAATTGCGAGGCAAGTAATAAGAACTCATTATCCTTATATGCTTGTGTCAGACTGAGTACGTGTCCTACCCCATTACTCCTGGCAGCTAAGTTAATGAACTCGCTGCCAACAAAGACTAGCCCAAAACTTGAGTTCGATTGCGTACTATCATGGAGGGTGACGTAGTACTTAGATAGCTCACTGCTACTATAACTCCCACTAGAGACTAGACTACCGTTTACACAAACTTCATCATTAGTTGTGCCGCTTATATTCAACTCGAGCTCTAGTGTCACGTTGGTTATGCTTGTGTTAAAGGAACGCAAATAAGCGCGAACGTAGTCCTGACTTCCAAATAGGAGGAAGTATAGCTCGTAGTTGTAACCACTCGTTGCGTTGACCACTACTTTCGCTATTCCTTCTTCTACACTACCATGGGTTACGAGTTGAGTATAGCCAGTACCTGCACTGGAATCGATTCCATTGAGGTAGACTCTGAGTATTGGAGTTACGCTCACATTGGCAGCATTTACTAAGGTGAAAGTTCCCTCTTCGCTTAGATTGAGACTTCCTGGAGCGGATTGATTGTGTAATTTTTTCACGCCGAATTTCAGCACGTCGTTGCTTAACACGTAATCTATAGATCCGTCATCGTTTAGATCTTGCTCACTTGAGCTCACAAAGGGTGAACAAATCACGAGCAGAGCTTCTTCTTTTGAACCCGCTCCAGGATCCAGAGCTTTACTTCTGAGACTAATTGCAAATTGAATTAGATCCGCTTCTGGAAATATGCGAAACTTTCCTTTGGGTGCCCAGAGCGTTACTATACGCTTACCTTTTGGTGCTTCATGTAACAACTCTCTTATTGCTCTATCGACGCTTAGTAACATGTTCTTAGCCGAATCTATTGCAGCTACTTCACGATAGCGTTGGAGGTTTGGCGAGAGAACGCCCATTACTATGAATGTCGAGATCATCACCGCGACTACTAAGAGAACGCTCGAAACTAATGGAGAAGCCCCATGCATGGTTGAATTTAGTCTTTCGCAAATAAGTATAATTTTATGAGTGGGTATTCCATAGTTGGTATAGATCTTGCAGGTAAGCCAAAGAACCCAACAGGCTTTTGTGTGCTGAAATTCACGAAAGGTACTGAACAAACAGAGGTCCTACTCTCTTACGAGGACGAGGAGATAATTTTGCGAACTAGGGCTTGTTCTCCTAAAGTGATATGCATAGATGCTCCCCTCTCCTTTCCTAAAGAAGGTAAGTGGTACAGAGCGTGTGATCTCGAGCTAATAAGACGTGGAATTCGCGTGCTATCTCCTAAGTTGCCTGCAATGCGTTTACTCACTGAGCGGGGTATGAAGCTCGCTAAAATTTTCAGAGAGGAAGGTTATGAGGTAATAGAAGTATTTCCAAGGGCAACTGAAAGAATTCTGGGTCTGAGTAAGGAGCCTAGAACCAACCAAGATAAGTATGATGCTTTACTTTGCGCGATTACTGGCAAGTATTACTTGATGGGTAAGTTCGAAGTAGTTGGGAATGAAGAAGGAAGGATAGTTATACCTAAGTTAGAACTTTAGATAGGTTTGCTATTTCTTCGGTTTCCTTGCCCACTTGAGCTTTCTTGCTCTTCTTCCCATGAAAAAGCTGCGCTCACACTTACGGGAACAAAACCAATAAACCTTCCCACTTGCCTTAACGAACATCTTTCCAGTTCCAACCTTTATCTCTGATCTACAAAAGGAACAACGTGGCATTCAGCTACACCCGGCTACTTCTTCCTTCCTAATCCAGCTGGTCGCTCCATTTCAGTTTCCCTGAGCATGAGTATATCACCAATCCTAACGGGCCCCATGACCTCACGAATCAAGACCTTTCCCTTTTCAGGACCATCTATGATTTTACATCTCACTTGCTGTACTCCTCTAACTTCACTCCTTCCTAACAGCTCTATTACCTCTGCTGGTGTTGTTTCTCCTGCCACCTTACTTCACCTACTCCGACTTCAGCTCTTTGAGTATCTCTCTAGCGAGATCGGCACCCTTACCAAAGTCTAGAATTGCGACGCTTGCGGCCGCAACCTGGATTCCTGCCTTCCTTCCTAATTCCAGTTTGCTAGAAACTTCAACGTAGGGTATGCCCTTCTCTTCGCAAAGCGGTTTGAGATGCATCACGATTTCCTTCGGATCTACGTCCTTCGCAACTATGACTAGCTTAGCCAAGTTACGCTCTACAGCTTTAGTGGTCTCATTGGTTCCTCGCTTAACCTTGCCCGTGTCTCGAGCAAGTTCAACTAGTTCATAGATCTTGCTCTCCTCGACCATAGTCATCGTGTAAAGAAATTGCGGGAAAGGATTTAAAACTAAGCTAAATCATTTGACTTCAAAGAAATCTAATGCGAATCTTAGTCACCGGAGCGAGTGGTTTCGTAGGAAGTAGGCTTTGCGAGAAGCTTGTTAAGGAAGGTGATGAGGTAGTTGGTATAGCAAAAGAGTACAAGAGGCTCAAAGGTGTTAGGCTGATTCTCTGTGATCTCAGAAAAGACATTCCTAAAGAACTAGCTAGGAAGAGATTCGACGTCATATATCATCTCGCCGCGATTTTGGATGAGAACTCGCCAACTTTGATAGAAGATAATCTCGCCCTCACTAGAGCAGCCCTCAGGATCTATGAACTTTCCAAGGCTAGACAACTCATTTTCCTTTCTTCCATAGGCATTTTGGGCGAGGCAAAGAAACCTCTGACAGAATTTGCAGCCTACAGACCGGGAACTAGGTACGAGTTCTCTAAAGTGTTGTGTGAGTTGCTCTTGAAGAAGAGCAGAGTGAATTATACCATAGTTAGATGCCCGCCAATTCTAGGATTGAACGCAATGTGGAAAAATATCTTCAAAGTAGCCGAGCGCGGATTTCCACTCCTGGGATCTGGGGAGAACTTTTTCCATCTCGCATATATAGAGGATGTGATAGATTTCCTTGTTCTTCTGAAAGGAAATAAGAAGGTCTTTCGACAGATCTTCCATCTAGCTTGCAAAGAACCGCTTCAGTATAGAGATTTCTACAGGATTTTAATTAGAGAGTTTGGGAAGAAGCCTAGCTTCTTTCCACTTTGGCTAGCTAAGTTGTTATTTACTAGCTATGAGTTCGTTTGTTCCTTGACAGGAAGGCGTCCGAACTTCATCTACACACGTGCTGCCTTAACTAGACTCACGAGAAATAGGCTAGTTTCCACTCGCCGTATAGAGAGAATGTTGGGATTTAGGCCCAAATTCTCGATGGAAGTTGCACTACTTCGTGTCTTAAGGGAGTATAGGACCACCAAGGAGTAGGGAAAAAACCGCATTTAAACTATACTTCCTATGGCTACTCATGCCCAAGATAGGCAAAGTGGAGCGTTATCTCCACGAGAAGATAGAAGAAGATGGCGCTATTCTATTAGCACTCATAGACCCCGATAAGACACCATTCGAGCAAGGTGCTACCATAGCAGAGGCAGCCTACGAAGGTGGGGCAGACGTCATTCTAGTTGGAGGTAGCATAGGTGCGCAAGGAATAGTTCTTGATAAGACCACTAAACTGATAAGGGAGAGAGTAGACATTCCCATAATACTCTTTCCAGGAAATATAGGAACTGTAACGCCGTTCGCCGATGCTATTTACTTCATGAATCTTCTCAATTCGCGCGATGTTTACTGGACATCAACTGTACTCATCCAAGGAGCACCAGTAGTGAAGAAAGTAGGAATAGAACCCATACCTACTACTTACATAGTTCTCGAGCCTGGTAGAGCAGTTGGGTGGATAGGAAATGCTAATCTAGTACCTAGAGATAGACCAGATCTAGCAGCGGCAGCAGCACTCGCAGCAGAGTATAGCGGCTCTCATCTACTAGTTATGGACTCTGGCTCTGGGGCACCGAGCCCAGCGCCACCTGAGCTGATAAGGGCGGTGAGGAATGAAATAAGCATAATGTTCTTCTATGGAGGTGGTTGCAAGACACCGGAGCATGTGAAGCAAACGATAGCAGCAGGTGCTGATGGTGTCCAAATAGGAACTGCATTCGAACTCACAGATGGATTTGATCAGATCAAGGAGCAGGTCAGACGCCTAGTAGCTGCTGCGAAGGAAGCTGGTAAACGACGAGTAGAGACCAAGCATCACGAGCGAAAGGAGAAACGAAAGAGCATCTTACCGCTGGTTAGGGTTCCCAGATTCTGGAAATTTAGGAGATCAAAGAAGCAAGAAAAGTAACGCCAGTGGAAATACCGGGCCAAACCTTATACCTTCTTTTATCGTTACGATTCTTCGTTTTGCCCTTATTTCTTTCACCTCTTTCTTAGTAAGACCGCGCCATTCCCTAGAGCTTGCTAGTACATCTCCTGGTTTTAGGGCAGAGGTAGGAATCCTTCTAAGGAGACAAGTTCGTTCTATGAGCTTACCGAATCTGTAGAGGAAGATGGAAAGCGAGAATAGAAGTACTCCGAGAGAAATTAGCACGAGTTGGAAATTAAGTAGGGGTGTGTGAACTAGCATGAGAGTAGATATCAGTACCAAGCAAAGCATGAGTACGAAAAGCGGTGATCTGGAAAACTCATGCCTTAAGGCCTGTCTAGCCCTTCTATTTCTGACAGCGAGGAATAGCGTATAGCCTAAGGAGTAGGCCGCTCCTACCAGGATAACATTCAAAAGCAAAGCAATCCAACTCAGGTTACTTGGTAATACCAGGCCGAGTGATGCTAGTAGGGCAGCATCTCCATCTCCCCATTGGCCTAGTTTGAAAAGTAGAAACCCTATGAGACCCAACCAAAATGTATTCCAAATTGCATTAGCTAGGTAACTCAGATCTCCAAAGGCTAGAGAAGCGAACAACGCGTAGCTTCCACCCAGTGCTGCTATCAGAGCTGGTGCTTCGGAGGGTATCTCCGTAGTTTTGAGATCATAGATCGCAGCATAAGTAGCAATTCCGAGTGCGAAGAGAAAAATCATCGATCCTAGCATTACTATCTACCGAACCTTCGCTCACGTTTTGAGAACTCGCGAATTGCAGTGAGAAAATCGCGCTTAGTGAGCTCTGGCCATAGACAGGGTAGAAATACTAGCTCACTATAAGCTATATGCCAAGGTAAGAAGCCGCTTAGCCTCTGCTCACCGCTCGTCCTTATAACTAGATCTGGATCTGGAACGTCGTTGAGATAGAGATACTTCGCAAAGGTGCGCTGGTTTACACGCTTCAGTCCAAGTCTGAGTATCTTGTTGCAGGCGTCTACTATTTCTTGTCTTCCCCCATATCCTAGTGCGACGTTAACACGCATACCTTCGCAATGTTTGGTTTTTCGCTCTATTGTTCTTAAGACTCTTCGTAGACTCTTTGGGAATCGTTCTATCTTCCCTATGAATTTAACCCTTATGTCTTGATCCTGGAGCTCACCGGTATTCAGAATTTCCTTAGCTTTCTTCTCAAGAAGAGAGAAGAAAGCTTTTCTTTCATAAGAGCTACGATTGAAATTCTCCGTAGAAAATCCCCACACCGTTAGAATCTTTATACCCAGTTCCTTACTCCAATTCAGCACCTCTCTTAGCTTCTCAACCCCCTTTGCATAGGCTACTGCAAGGGGTAGGTGATATTTCTTTCCGAATCTGCGGTTTCCGTCCGGGATTATCGCGAGATGGAGAGGGATTTTTAAATTCATTCTACTCTTCACCATGATCTATCCACGTAGATATTATGCTATTTATTTTTCCTGGCCCTACATTTATTGGTTTTTAAACCTAGTTTCCATAACTGGAATATAAATTTTCGTGACTATGCTTCGGTGATTGCGTGGCAAGACTACCAAAACCTAAGATCCACATAGAGAATGTAGTGGCTTCTGCAAGTATAGGGAAGACTATTCCCATAGAGAGATTGCTCGAAGTTCTAGAAGCTAGCGAATATGAGCCAGAGCAGTTTCCTGGATTGGTATTCAGGTTGGAAAAGCCCAGAGTTGCTAGCTTGATCTTCAGGTCTGGAAAGATAATATGTGTTGGTGCGAGGAGCGTCAAAGAAGCTAAGGAGGCTGTAAGAGAAGTTGTGAGACAAATCAAGCGTGTGGGCGTGAAAGTCGACGAGAACAAATTAGAGATAAAAATAGAGAATGTAGTTGCTGCAGTAGAACTGGGTTATGAACTGAATCTAGATGCGCTTGCCTTCAAGCTCGAAGATAGCGAATATGAGCCAGAGCAGTTTCCTGGACTAGTTTACAGAATTGATAACCCAAAGGTGGCTTTCTTACTCTTCTCCTCCGGTAGAGTGATCTGTGCAGGGGCAAAGACGGTAGCCGAGATCAAACGGGCCATCGAAGTGCTCCAGCGTAAGCTAAGGAGCGTGTCTTAGATTTTTCTTTAGAATTTTTAGATCCTCAAGCTCTACACTTAGGTATCTGTCCCAGGAATCTGGAAATACTGTGGCCACATTTCCGTGCTTTGAGTAGTGAAGTGCTGCCTTTAAGTTAGCCCCTGAACTCCTACCCACTAGAAATCCTAAGTTCCATAGCTTGTGCATGTATCTTCTTGCCTCTCTTGTCGAGACGTAGTAGTACTCGTCCACTAGCTCCTCCTTCCAGAAGTCGCTTCTCGGCACTTTCCTTAGTCCTTGAATCGCATGCGTTCTTTCTTTCGGGAGAACTGCTACTATCTCCACTCCCTTGGGTTTGAGATATTTTGCTACTCCTACTAGAGTTCCCCCTGTACCGACACCAGCAACGAAATAATTGAGTCTGAGTTTGCATAGCTCCTTCGCCAACGAGATATATGCTTTTGGATTCTCCTCTCTTGAGAACTGACCCAAGTAGAAGGCCTTTCTTTTTCTTGCTATTCGTTTAGCTACTTCTATTTCGTCCTTCGAGTTTCTGTCTATCTCTACTATCCTTGCACCCAGTAATCTTAGCATGTGTTTTCTCTCTGGAGACGCATCCTTTGGTATCACCACCGTAACTCTGATTCCATGTACTCTTCCCCATAGCGCCAGTGCGATACCAGTATTTCCAGAGCTCGCTTCTACTATCTCTCTCGGTCGATAAGATAAGCTCTTTAGGATGCTATAGACCAGTCTATCCTTTATACTTCCGCTGGGATTGAGATATTCAAGTTTGACATAGAGCTTATATCTCGTCTTTAACGACGCAGAGAGATCTAGAAGAGGTGTTTTACCTATCAGTTCTTCGGCTGAGGAGACAAAGTAAATCGACCATAATGACAATGCAAAGACAAACCATAAAAATAGTGGCGTTAAGATAGCAGATATCGAAATCTATTTCGACGAAAAACGATGAGGAAGCTTTTTATGGGACCTTAGGGAATTTAACGTTAGGTGACGCTATGGTATTCGGCACAGGTGTAGACCTTGCCGTAGCGATTTTCGTAGTAGCGACACTAGCACAGTACGTTGGCATTGTGAAGCGTGCAGAGAAAGCGTTTGCATGGATAATGGCAGGAGCGGTTAGCTTCCTGCTAGCAGGTGTCTTCGAGGCAGCACCCCTCGTAGCGGACTGGGTAACAGCAGGTGGAGTAAACTACGGCTATGCCCTATTTGGAGTAATAGGATTCATCCTCGTATTGGTAGGAACTCTGTGGGCAATTTATCAGTTGCTCACGGAGTAAAGGATTTTCGTTTTTTTCCTTTTGACTTTTGATTTTTCTTTAGGTCTTTATCACTATCCCTCCTATTCCTTGTGCAGCGAATCTGTGCATTAGTCCTGCCAAGAGATTGGCTATATCTTGCACTTCTTCGATCTTGACTTTCAGCTCCTTAGGTGCTAAGATCTCTATCGCTGAGGGTGCGTAAGCTAAGCACACATTGACTAGCGTAGGTAAGTCCTTAACCAAGAACTTCGCCTCTGCCACTGTGGAAAACGCTTGTTCTACCTTAAAAGGCCTCGGATCTATTTGCTTAGTCTCCTCCACTTTTTGTTCATAGACTAAAACACCTGGCGCCCTGGCCAGAGAGTTAAGATGCTTTTCCATTGCGTTCTTCGAGACTTCTTGGCTAGTAGCTACCACTTCGAAGGCCGCCCAAACGTCTATGTAGCCCGCTTTTCGCTTTTCTTCTACCTTTTCTTGAATGTCCTCCATAGCTAACAGCTCTTACCTAGGCTTAAATCTTGCTATTTGAGCTGTGCTAAGCCGAACTTCACCAATACTTTCATTAACTTGACCAAGTTGCCATGAACTATTTGCTCTATGTCTTCGCCCTTTAACACTTCTGCTAGCTTATTGAGTTGTTCGTCATTTAGTTTCTCCACAAGCTCCCTTGCCCGCTCCACCTTCTTGAGTTTATTACCTCTTTCCTTCCACCATCGTTTATTATATTCTGCTAGTACCTCCTTTGAGTAATCATTAAGCTCCTTTGCTTTAGCTAGCACTTCTGCTGCTATCTTGCCTGCGGTCATGGCTTCTGCTATACCACCACCATGCAATGGATTCACCTGGTGGGCAGCATCTCCTATTACTATGAGACCATCTAGTACCATATCCTTCAGGAAGCCCCCTACTGGTATACAGCCCGCATTCACTTCTATTATGCTACCCTTCCTTAGCCATTCATATTGGGCAATGAACTTATCCAAGTAGTCCTTTGCCGTGGCCTGGGAGTAGTTTCCGGCTATACCGACGCCTACATTGGCTACATTGGGTCCTTTAGGAAATATCCAAGCGTAACCACGTGGTGCTATCTCATTTCCTAGAAATATGTCTATTCTATAGGAATCTTCTAGCTCTATTCCGGCCATCTCGTATTGAATTCCTGAATCCACTAGCGCAGGATTTAACGACGTATCGAGTCCTGCTAGTTTCGCTACTTTCGATTCCACGCCATCTGCTGCTACTATGGCATTTGCTTTGACTTGAAAGTCTTTTCCCAAGTGGGTGAATTTTACTCCGCAAACTCTTTTACCCTCCTTTAGGACATCGTAGACATTACTCTTCGCCATAACCTTAGCGCCAGCGCTTGCAGCCTCACACGCAAGCCACTTGACGAAACGCTTCATCTCTATTATGTAACCTTCGCCCGGTACATCGACGTAGTTACCGTTGGGGGCATAGACTCTTGCTTTCCTTATCTCTTGGGTTATGCAGTAGTCGGGCAGTTTTAATCCTAGCCTTTCGGTCGCGTTTTTGCTTAAGCCCTCGCCTGTCTCCTTAGGGACACCTATTTCTTGGGCCCTGTCCAGAAGCAGAACATCTAAGCCACACTTCGCTAGCTGAATGGCAGCATAACATCCGCCAGGTCCGGCACCTACTACTATGACATCATAGCTCTTCTTAAGTTCAACGCTCATCTTCCTCACCTTCGAGCCTAATAGCACCCAAGGGGCAAAAGTTAACACAGATCTTGCAGAACTTACAGCGTTCTGGGTTCCACTTCACACCACTCTCTGTAGCCACTAAGGCTTGGAAAGGACAAACTGCAACACAGCCGAAGCAGCGAGCACATGTCTTGGAATCTATACTTATTCGTTGGGCCATGTTCTTTCCATTTTCATGGCTTATTTTAAATCTTAGAATCCGCAAGAGATCATGCAGATCCTTAAACGAGGAGCAGAAGCGATAATCCTGAAAGAGGACAACCTTGTAATCAAACGTAGAATAAAGAAGGGTTATAGAATACAGGTACTCGATGAGTTGCTCAGGAAGAAAAGGACTAAACAGGAAGCAAACCTAATCAACGAGGCACGGAGAGCGGGTGTGCCAACACCTTTGATCTTCGAGGTCAAGGGAGATGAGCTAAGAATGGAATACATCGATGGTAAGAGAGTTAAGGATCTAGTAGCTGATTTGGACAACGAAGTACTAACGAAATTATGTGAGGAAATTGGAAAAAATATAGCAAGATTACACAATTTCGGCATAATTCACGGAGATCTAACTACAAGTAATTTCATTCTAAGGGAAAGGAAAGTCTATTTCATAGATTTTGGTTTAGCTTTTCATTCAAATAAGATAGAAGATATGGCTTATGATCTATATGTTCTCAAACAGGCCATTATCGCTACTCATTCTGAACGTTTCGAGGTTATGTGGCATGCCATAATCAAGGCTTATGCCGCTGAGGCCCGACGCGCAAAGGAGGTGCTTGCAAAATTGGAAGAAATAGAAATGAGAGGAAGGTATAAGAAGAGGTAGTAAAGTTCCCAGGGAAGTGACAAAGAAATAAAAGAATTGAAAGTCCCCTTGCTATAACATGCCAGGACGAAAATCTAAGCACTTACCCAAGTTCGTAAGGTACTCAAAGGAAGAGGTAGAGCAGCTAATAGTCAAGTTAGCTAAGGAAGGTAGGACCCAAAGCGAGATAGGACTAATCCTTCGCGATACGTATGGCATCCCTAGTGTTAAGCTCTATGGTCTAAAGATAGGAAAGGTTCTCGAAAAACATGGGCTAGAAAAACCGATCCCCGAAGATCTCTATAATTTGCTTAAACAGGCCGTGAGGATGTATAATCACTTGCAACGACATAAGAAGGATAAATACGGAAGACATAGGCTTCAGCTAGTAGAGGATGAGATCAGAGCGCTCGTGAAGTATTACAAGCGTGCAGGTAAGCTTCCGAAGGACTGGGAATATGATATAGAGCGTGCTAAGCTCATAGTGAAGTAGTGGTGATCTCCTTGGTTGATGATTTCCTTGAGAGCATCCATAGAGTTATTGCTGCCCTCGAAGATGTAGACGAGCTCTTAGTAGTCTCGCATTACGATTGTGATGGTCTTTCGTCGGCTTGCATAGTAGCCAGAGCCTTCGAGAGAAAGGGGATAGATTTCCAGCTATTAATTGCGAAGGAGCTCACAAAAGAAGTCATACTCAAGCTCAGAGATTACGATTTACCTATTCTCTTCCTGGATTTAGGAGAAAGCAAACTAGTGGAACTGCTCAAACAGCCTATCTTCATACTAGATCATCATGCCCCAGCGGGATTGAGCGATAAGGTAATAAGGGCTAATCCGGAGGATTACGGGATTCATGAACTCTCCGGTAGCGCAGTAGCGTACTTCTTTGCTAAATTATTGGATGAGCGTAATCGAGATTGTTCAGATCTAGCATTAGTTGGTGCCGCTGGGGATATGCAGCTTAAGGACATGCTCGACATAGAGTTGGGAAAAACCATATTAGAGGATGCAGAAAGGTCTGGGTTAATAGAAC
Organism: uncultured archaeon; assembly: GCA_964623045.1. Classification (GTDB taxonomy): domain Archaea; phylum Aenigmatarchaeota; class Aenigmatarchaeia; order GW2011-AR5; family JAHLMP01; genus CAZUUD01. The sequence goes on from CAZUUD010000001.1 coordinate 28,753, forward strand.
GTCTCTATGAGTTGAAACTCTTTGGCTATAGCAGTAGACCACTTCACTTGGCCTTGAGCTATTGTTTCGATCCCTTCTTACCGGGGATAAGTGGAAACGAAAGTGCAGCAGTTCAGCTGC
>CAZUUD010000001.1:28882-35315 GCA_964623045.1 uncultured archaeon
ACTAGGCATAGAGCTTAAAGATGAGAAGGGGAGATTTAGAACACTCGCAGATCTTAGTGAGGAAGAGAAGGAAAGACTCAGAACCCAGCTCGTGCTCCTAAGATCTGCCTACGGTATGAAGGATGCAGAATCTCTCTTCGATTGGCTAATTCTGCTAAAACGTTATGGTTATGAAGTCAACGAGTTCGCAACCATTCTCAATGCAATTGGTAGACTCGAGCGATATGAACTAGCCATTTCATTGGTAAGGGAATTCCAACGAGAACCGCTAGAATCTGCACTTAGAGATTACCAGCAAAAATTGGCAAAGGAACTCGGACTTGCCCAGGAGCTGCTACATCTCGAAGAGGGTATAGCACTAGTAGATGGGTGTGAGAAGTTAAGCGTTAACCTAGTATCACCAATAGCAACTATCTTAGCCCAACTCTTAGAAGCAAAGATCGTCATAGTGTTAGCAAGCGAAGGTAAGGATGCTAAGTTCTCCATAAGGAACAAGCTTCCGTTACCCGTTAACGAGTTAGTGAGAGAACTTGCCCAGAAGCTTGGTGGAGAGGGAGGTGGACATCTCGAAGCTTGTGGGGCACGAATTCCGCTTACTAGGAAGGATGAGTTCGTAGCGAGATTAAGAGAGCGTTTAAGTGCTATGATTAAGAATTCTTCATGACCAATCTTCAAGAGGAGATTCTGAAGCGGAGCAAGACCAAACCAATCTTTGCGGATGAAGTGATAGTAGTGACTCCTATGAAGGCTGTAAAACGAGGAAAAAGAACCGAGAAAGAAGGTCATGTGGTGCTATTCTTCGTAGACATGCTCCTAAAACGAGCGATTGCACAGATAGTGCTCTCACCTTCTACTGCCCGTAGCCTGAAGGAAGTACTAGATAGGGTATTAAAGAACTACGAAAAAGAGCTCAAGCGAAAGGGTAAAGCAAAAAAGAAGAGAAGCGAAGGTGAAGTACAACAGAAGACGAAGTACATTCAGTGAATTAGTGTCCCTGCCAGGAATGCTACTAGTGCTATGGACATTGCCAGTTTGGTTGTTCGCTGATTACTAGCCGGATCTTGGGTCAAAGAGTAAAGAAATAGAACGTCTGCCACTAACACTATTGGCAAATAATACCAACTCAAGGTCCTAAAGATCCAAGGTAGTGGAGATAGAATAACAGCAACTATTATGAACATCCTCGCAAGATTCTCAGCCTGCTTATCGCCTATACGAATTGGAAGCGTTTCGATTCCAGCTGCCCTGTCCCCCTCTACGTCTTCTAGATCTCCGTAGATCTCCCTTCCTACGTTTGCTAAGAATGCTAAAGTAGCTAGAATAGCAGGGTTTAGGATTTGGACTTCAGAGAGGGGAGATACTACTAAAGCTCCGAAGATGAATGCGCTCGCTACGAACCAAGAGTCAAGTAAGTTGCCAACTAATGCTACACGTTTTAGTTTCGTGGCGTAGAGGACTTCTAGGACTAGGTTTAGAGCTGCTAGAGCGAAGGCATAGATATTAGCTAGAGCAGCTAGCATTAGACCTGCGAGGAAGAGTAGTGAAGCCTCTAGCTTCGCTACCCTAAGGCTCAACCTACCACTTGGTAACGGTCTATAGGGAGCATTTACCTTATCTGCTTCTAGGTCGAAGATATCGTTGACTATTATTCCAGCACCAGCCATCAGAAAGGGGATTAATGTCGCTAGCACTAGACTTAAGGCAGAATAACTGCTCGTTAGGATAAGACCAATAAGTCCTGCAATGGCTGCCATTGTGCAATCACTAATTCTCAAGATCTCTATAGTGGGGTGCATACTCCAATCCCTACTTTCTTAACTTTTCCACAAGCTCTGCCATTTCTCTAACGAACCTTCGTACGTACTCTCGCATGAGCTCCACATCACGCTCCGGAATCTCGTCTACCCGTTTCTCATCTACGAGCTTACGCATAGTAGCTACTTCTTTCAGAACTTCTTCATAGAATGGATTAACACCTGCCTCCTTGATGAGGTGCTCTTTTATTGCTTTAGGCAGATCCTTTGGATCTGGTGGAAGTTTGTCCATAGCCTTTAATGCCGCAATAGCTGCCTTTACCATGACCTCGTAGTTCTTAACTATTTGCTTCGTCTTCTTTTCCCTCCTAGCCCGCTCGAGCAGTTGCTCCATTCGCCTGACGTAGCGCTTGGCCTTCTTTATGTACTCATCGAGCTGCTTCCCTGTTATTCGTTTTATCCGCTTGTGCTCTACGTCCTTTCTGAACTTCACTACTTCCTCCAGCCACTTGAGATATCGCTCAGAAAGTAAACCTTCGTCTACTAGATATTCCTTCACCGCCTTGACTATCTCCTTTGGTATGGGTGCGTTCTTTCCGAGAAACATGAGCAGAGCCTGGGAAGAGTTGAGCATTGCATAGTAGAGATCTTCGGCTACAGCATAGAGCTTCACGTTCTCCACTCTTTCGATCTTTCGTGGTGCTGAGTGCATTAGGAGTTCGACTGCCTCTATGGTATGGGGAATCTTTCCTGCCTCGAGTAATTTGCGGACTGGGATGAAGAATCCAGTATCGTAAAGTGCCCAACCATCGCGAACTATGGTGTAAAGGAGCGGATGTCCTATTCTCGCCATATCCCAGAATTCGCTTAAACTCCATGCGGGTTGAACACTAAGCTTAGGTGAGATATTCTTGGCTATTTCTTGGAGTTTTTCGTCAAAAGCTTCCTTTAGCTCAGGAGTAAACTTCGCAGCTACGTCATCGTAAATTACTAGGAGATCTATATCACTCTTTTTGGTAAAATCCCCTCTAGCAAAGGATCCGAAGATTACGACGCTCTTTACTATCTTGCGAAAGCGCTTGACCACTTCTTTAGCAAATCGTTGCGCGAGTTTGAGATTTTCCTTTTGAATCTGCAACTTTTCTTTCTCCTTCTTTCTTTCTGGTTTTTCGTAGCGTCCCAACTTTTCCTTCTTCTCTTCTATCTTAGCTTTGAGGTCTTCTACCATGCTAACACTTCGTCTTTAGGTAAATTTATGTTGGGAACGATGTATTTACTACTCAAAACGACTATTAAAACTAAACCTATTCGAGAAAGTAAACACGATCTACTTTTCCATCGCCATCTGCATCCACTCCCCGAACCACTTTAGCATGGGTTTTACCGTCCTTTAGGTTGGTAGTGATAGCTTCCGTTGTGTTCTTTATCAATGCCAGTACGCTAGCTTGTGTACCTATGAATCTGCGGCCTGCGAGCAAGAGTATGAAGTGTTCTGGGTCGAATGGAGATTTCGTTTTGACTATTATGCCGATATCCTCTCCTTTGTAGAGTTTGTGGGATGGTTTAGAGAATACGTATCTATAGAAGTTTTGTTTGGAGAGGAACTTCACGGGCAAATGTTTGTTCACTTTGGCTACGACACTATTTACAGCAGGACCACCTACTAGAACTAAGTTATGTTGCTCGAGTTCATGAGGCTCTAGTTCTGTGTCTAACTTCACACACCCGTGCTTGAACTCGTTTACGAAACGGGCAAAGAACATAGCTAGCTCCACTAAGAGAGGCAAATCCTTAGATCTTGCCATGAGTTCGCCATGATGCTCAGGAGAACCTACTACGAATAGACAATTCAATCTTGCGTTGTCGATAAATGGGTAGAAGAACTCTTCATATTCCGGTGGCATGAGTGGAAGTCTTAGTATTTCGCTTGCTTCGCGAAAGGCTATAGTAAAGGCTGGTTTATCTATCGTATAGTATCTTGCCTCGATACCACGCTTCTGCTCTGTGAAAGCTACCTTGATCAAGCCGGCCTCTTCTAAATTCTTCATATGGTAGTAAACCTTCTGCTCTATGACATTCAGTCGTTTGGCTATGAGTTTTGGGTACATGGGTTCCTCTGCGAGAAGTCTTAGAATTTGCAGGGAGAGTGGCGAGAGTGCTTTTCGAAGCTTACTTGGATCTATGACTTTAGTGGGGAGTGCTCTGTATCCGTTGAGGGTAGATCTCACTAAAAAATCCATCGAAAAATATATCAAAATCGCCTTTTAAAATTTTCTACTTTCGTTCAAAATCAAATTTTAAAATTGGCTTTATTTCCTTAGGCCTAGGAGAATTGCATGTGCGGTATATTGGGCTATATCAGCGAAAGAGAACAAAACATAGGCGAAATTCTGCTCCAGGGTCTAAAGCGCCTCACCTACAGAGGCTATGATAGCTTTGGTTTCGCCTTCAAAACTGATAGCAAGATCGAAGTCCTTAAAGACGTTGGAGATGTCGAGAAGTTGAAAGAGCTGAACTTCGTTGGTCACGTAGGAATAGCACATGTGAGATGGGCTACCCATGGGGGTGTTAGCAAAGCGAATGCCCATCCCCATCTCAGCTGTGATGGAAGCGTTGCGATCGTACATAATGGAATAATAGAGAACTACGAAGAGCTCAGAAAGTTCTTAGAGCGAAATGGTCATAGGTTCACAAGCGAAACGGATAGCGAAGTAGTTGCACACCTAATCGAAGAAGGATTGAAAGAGGGAAAATCCCCTGTTGTTGCTACAAGGTATGCATTTAAGAAACTAGAAGGAAGCTTTGCGCTTGCCGTATTATTCAGAGATTACGACTTACTCGTGGGTGCTAGGAGAGATTCTCCACTTATCGTTGGTTTGGGCAATGGGGAGGTCTTCCTCTCAAGCGATGTCATAGCCTTCATAAATCACACGAGGAAGGCAATCTATCTCGAAGATGATGAGATGGTGGTGGTGAGATGCGAGTAGAGTTCTTCCGCTTCCCTTCTGGAGAGAAAGTAGAGAAGGATATTAAGGAGATCAAGTGGAGTGTAGAAGAAGCTTCTAAAAATGGATACGAGCATTTCATGCTCAAAGAAATACTCGAGGAGCCCCGCTGCTTTAGACAAGCACTAATGCAAGATGAAGATTACCTAACTAAGGTAGCGCTAGAGATATTACGTTATAAAGATGTTATCATTACTGCCTGTGGTACCTCGAGACATGCATCACTGATAGGGCGTTATCTCTTCTCTAGAATTGCAGATAAGTTCTGTGATGTCATCGCAGGGAGCGAGCTCCAGTATTTTGCGGATTCTATGGGTAGGGGGACGCTCGTGATCGCAGTTTCTCAGAGTGGTGAGACAGCAGATGTAATTCAGGGTGTGAAACTAGCTAAGCAACAGGGTGCAAAGATACTTGGCATAATAAATGTCGTTGACTCAACACTTGCTAGATTGAGTGATTACGTGATCTACATAAATGCCGGACCAGAGCTATGTGTTGCTGCTACCAAGAGTTTCCTTAATCAGCTTGCAGTTTTCTACTTGCTTTCCTTTGCCATGGCAGGGAAATTGAGAGAGGGAAGACGGGCACTAAAGAACTTAACCCCCTTCATTAAGCAAACTATAGACAAGAATCTTAAGTCAGCGGAGAAACTTGCGAAAATGACGAAGGATAAGAAGGATTTTTATTACATAGCGAGGGGCATAAACTTCGCAATTGCATGTGAGGGTGCATTGAAACTTAAGGAAATTAGTTACGTACATGCAGAGGGGATGCCAGCAGGCGAGCTCAAGCACGGAACATTAGCGCTGATAGAAGAAGGTACGCCAGTGGTTGCAATTGCACCAAAGGATTACACCTATGTCGAGATGCAAGGAAATATAGAGGAAGCTAAGGCAAGAGGAGCTTTTATAATAGGAGTGAGTGACGAGAACTTCGAGAAGTTCGATCACTGGTTTGCTATCCCTAATGTCGAAGAGATCTATTATCCTCTTCTCACCGTGTTACCGCTCCAACTCTTTGCCTACTATCATGCTGTTTCGAGAGGATTGAATCCGGATAAGCCACGCAACCTAGCGAAAAGTGTTACTGTGAAGTAGATTTCTTAACGATCTTCCATCCCTCTTCTACTCTTGTAACGAGTCCGAATTGCTCTAAGTGATTTAGTACATCGATCAGGGCTGGAGGATCTAGCTCTATCTCGTGATTAGTTAAGAGCAACTCCCTTATCTCATTGAGGTCTAGCACGTCCTTTTGCTCGAAGAGAGGCGGGATCAGATTTCGCATATCTTCGTAGAAGTTCCAAGGATAGACTACCCATACCCAATCGATCTCCTCCGCAAAGTAGTCAGGTCTAAATTCCGAGCTTCTTATACGCTGAAGTGTGGCCGTTCTCAGCTCTCTTGGATTGAGCTGTTTGAGATAGGATGTTGCCACTTTTAAACTCTTACCCGTATCGGTTATGTCATCCACAACTAGCACTTTCCTTCCTTCTAGACTTACGTTGAGTGGAAATCTTATTCTAGCTTCTCCATCTGGTGTTGCTGTGATTCCCCAGTGCTCGACTTTTAGACTCACGAGATCTTTAACACCTAGTAAATCACAAAGCACTCTACCAGCGAACCAACCACCCCGTGCAAGGGCAACTATGAGATCTAGATCATAACCAGATTCTAC
>CAZUUD010000002.1:0-32704 GCA_964623045.1 uncultured archaeon
AATGCGTTTGAAGAGGAAGATAGAAGAAAAATTTCCACAGTTTCTACATGATATAACTGGAGCAATAGAAACTGGTATGACGTTACCTCAGGCTTTCAGAGCAGTAAAACACAACGATTATGGCCCTCTCTCTAGGTACGTAAAGGAAATGAGTGCAAAACTCGATTGGGGTATAAGTTTTGAGAGAGTCCTGAGAGATTTTGCAGAGAAGGTGGGTTCTCCTGTGATAAAACGTAGTATCGAAGCCATAATAGAGATTCATAGAAGTGGAGGTTACATAGCCACCATCCTAGAGGCAGTTGCGGAATCCCAAACCATGATAGAAAGGATTAAGAAGGAGCGTGCAGCAAGCGTTTATTCTCAAATGATAAATGGCTATGTGATCTTCTTCGTGTTCCTAGGTGTGATGTTCGGTATGTCCCATTTCCTAATTCCAGCCTTTCAATGGGAAGCTACTGGAGGAGCTGCTGGATTGGCTGAGGTATATTCGCAACTATTCAGAAATCTAATCGTAATTCAAGGTGCTTTTGCTGGACTAGCCATAGGAAAGATGTCCGAAGGTAGTATCTTCGCAGGAATCAAACACTCGCTCGTGTTGGTATCGATAGGATATACTATCTTCACTTTGCTTGGCTAGAGCGCTTCAATCGCTCCAATTTCTCCACATCCAATTTCAATTCTACCATTCCCGTACCTACGGGAACTACCCGATTCAACATGACGTTCTCGAATACGCCACGCAATCTATCAACACTACCCATGATTGCAGCATTTCGCAGGTGTTTTTTGGTTTCCTCGAAATTGGCCCTAGCCAGTACGCTTGGCTTCCTACCTGCTACACCATACCTTCCTATCGGTCTTGGCACACCATCTACGCACATCAGGTCTGCTACCAACATGAGATGTCTTATATCTACGTCTAATCCCTGCTCGTCTAGTGTTCGTTTGGCTTCCCTTAGAATAGCATTCCTTGCGGCCTCTATGCCAAGCGTTTCGTAGATCTGTCTTATATCATCGGTCGTCGTCCTCCTAACGTCTACCCTAGGATCTGAGAGTATCTCCTTTAGATTGCTTCCCGTGGTCTGAATGACCCAGTCATCTCCTTCCCTAACTACTATGACGCGCTTGATCCCTTCAACACCACCGATCCTCATGGAAAGAACCCGTTGCTTAAGGGTGCGTAGTGTTTTTATATCGACTTGTCGTGGCTTGAGAATCAGTTTCTTCCCTTTTTTCATGACTTTCCCATATCGCTTCAATTTCTCAGCTGCGGCTTCCAGATCTCCTCTTCTTCTAAACTCGAATTCTAGTTGCATGTTAAGCAAATCAAGTGTACTCGAGAATATAACATCACCTATCTTTCTTTCCTTTATCTCCATAGCAAACTTCTTGGCATGCTCCTTGTCGTTATACTCGGGTTTTAGATAGATCTTCATGGACTTATCGAAGGTCTGTCGTAGGTCGAAGATCTCTATCAACCTAGGCAGGCCTTGAACTACCTTAGTTATACTTCCCACTAGACTAGCAAGGGTGTAGCTTCGCATTGTCATCTGGGTGGCGGGTTCGCTTATGGATTGTGCAGCAACTATCCCTATTGCCTCGCCTGGTTCGTAAGCATATCTCTCTATGAATCTTTGCTTGAGTTTTTCAAGTAACTCTTCTTTCTTCTTTCCTTTGATCCCTTTCTTTCTACAAATTCGCTCGAATTCCTCCATTAAGGCTGGTGGTAACTCTGGTAGTCTTGTTGGTTTTTTCAACTTGAGTTCAAGCTTTTGCTCGCTCATACTTCCACCTCAAGTTCGAGGTTAACACTCCCCATATCGCTCTTAGCGGGATCGACGAAGTCTTCACCGGGAGCAAACTGGATTATAACACCGCGAGAATCGCGAACGGTGTAGTCTGCCTCAACCTTCACATCTTGCAAAGCGTTCACGAGCCTTCGTTCCATGTAACCACTATGTCTAGTTTGCAGGCTCTTATCCATGAGGTTCTCCCTACTCGCTGCTGCATCGAAGAAGAATCCGATTGGATCGAGACCCTCCTTATATCCAGTAGCAACGAAACCATGAGCTTCTAAGGAATTATCTCCCCTTTCGAAATGTGATGTAGTTCGTTGAGCATAGCCGCGTTTTATCAGCTCTCCCATCAACACCTTCTGGCCCACGAGACCCGAGATTTGAGTAAGTGAGACGTAGCTTCCCCTAGCTCCAGACCTTATCATGTGAACTATGTTGTTCTCAGGAACACTTCGTTTTACTATCTCACTGCATCTGTTTACTATTTCATTAGCTATCCTCAGTAACGTCCTATCTCTTTCTTCTTCATCCCTTATATGCTGGGCAGACTTCCTCGCTTCTTCACTCAGCTCTTCGTAGATCTTCCTTATCCGATCTACGCTGTTCTTACTTATGTCACATTCGCTTATGCTGATGCTAAATCCTCTTTCCGTGAGGTAGTGAAGAGCTAGTTTCGAGATGGCATCGAGGAACTCCCGAGCTTTTGAGCATCCAAACTGTTTTTCGATTCTGTTGAGTAGTTTACCCTTCTTCTCTCCTAGAGCAGCCTCATCGATCACACCTTTCACTAGTTTACCGTTCTTTATTACCACATAGGCATCGTACTCACACTCCTCTTTTTTACATCGTGCACAACCCACACAGCAGCTTGCCTTAAATTCCAGGTTCAACCCCTTGGGTAAGAGGAGTGAAATAACTTCCTTACCACTCATCGTCTCCTTGAGTTCGTCGCTGTGTTCCAAGACCCAATCATAGCCGAGCGCATGGGTAAGTAACCTCACCACCTTCTCCTTAGGTAGCTTCTCTTCTTTGGAAAGGAGATAACAACCACTTATGTGATCATGCTTACAAGCTATGATCGGTGCACCATATCTGGGAGATCTTATGTTCTTCTCCACGAGCATAAGTAGTTCTGCTTCTACTCTGGCCTCCTCTGTCTGAGGTACGTGGAGGTTCATCTCATCTCCATCGAAGTCGGCATTGTAAGGAATAGTTGCACACAGATTGAGAGTGAAAGTCCTGTAAGGAATCACACGAACTCTATGTGCCATCATACTCATTCGATGGAGTGAAGGCTGACGATTGAATATGACTACATCTCCATCTACTAGATGTCGCTCGACCACATATCCTGGTGTCAATTCCTTTGCCAACTCTTCCTTGTTCTCATCAGTTACTCGCTTTCTAACACCATCTGGTCTAATTATGTAGTTAGCACCAGGATAAGTCTCGCCATTGAGAACATAGCGCCTTAACTCCTCGAGATTGAATTGGGTTACTCTTTCCGCAACGGTGAGTTCCTTTGCGATCTCCAATGGAACTCCTACTTCGTTTATACTTATCATAGTATCGGGTGCTATGACAGTTCTTGCGCTGAAATTCACCCGTTTGCCGGTGAGATTACCTCTGAATCTACCCTCCTTCTTCTGCAAACGCTGAACAAGAGTTTTAAGTGCCCTTCCTGAACGATGTCTAGCCGGTGGAATGTTGCCTATCTCATTGTCGATATAGGTCGTTACGTGGTACTGGAGTAATTCCCATATGTCATCTATTATGAAATCGGGTGCACCAAGCTCTATGTTACGCTTGAGCCGTTCATTGATTCTTACTATATCCACTAGCTTATGAGTGAGGTCGTCTTCGCTTCTTCCACCAGTTTCCAAGGTGATACTAGGCCTTACGGTAACGGGAGGAACGGGAAGGATCGTTATTATCATCCACTCTGGCCTACCTCCCTTGAAACGAAGCAATGGCAGGTCTTCGTCTCTTATTCTTTCTAGTCTCTCTCTGATTTCTTCAGGATTGAGTCTCTTGTTTCCTTCTCTAAACGTCGTTGGTTTCTCGTAGGTTATCTCTTTCTGTTCAGCACCGCAGTATTTACATTTCTTAGAAACCCGTTTTAGTACCTCACTGAGCTTCTTCGCCCGCTTCAAATCTTCCTCCTCCACTAGCAAACGGCCACAGTTCCTACAGGTAAGCTTTAGCAACTGATAGATCTTCGAAGCGAAGAGTGGGTTGATCACAGGTTTCACTAACTGAACATAACCGAAGTGACCAAAGCATTGTCCTATCTTTCCTCCGCAGACTCTACACCTGAGTCCTGGATCTATAACTCCTAGTCGAAGGTCCGAGAGACCTCCTTCAATTGGAAAACCGTCAGTATCATAGAGTTCTGGTATAGTGATCTCAACTGTAGCCATCTCTTTTATCGTCTGTGGGGATAGCAGTTTGAATTCAATCGCCTTCACATCTCCGAGTTTCTCCACCATCTCATCACCTATTCTTCTTCGACTACCAAACGTGGATAGATTCCCATACTCTTGAGCTCATTGAGCATGAGAAGGAAGGCATAGGAAGTCTCTATCCATACTACATCACCCCGTTTACAGATAGGACAATATACTCTTCCTTTCGTGTAATCTATCGTAGCTACCACACCACATCGCTTACAAATTGGAACTGTAGTGGAATCGCTTGAGAACCTCTCTTTCAATAACATGGCTGCACCGTGGGCAATGAGGCAATCCTTTTCCATTTCTCCCATTCTCAGCCCTCCTTGCTTTGCTCTTCCTTCAGTAGGTTGCTTAGTTAGGAGCGTAACAGGACCGCGTGCCCTTGCCTGGATCTTATTAGCAACCATGTGATGGAGCTTCTGATAATAACATGGTCCTATGAAGATCGTACCTTCGAGGAGTTCTCCTGTGATCCCATTAATCATGGCCTCTTTTCCATCTTCTCTAAACCCTAGTTCTTTGAGCTTCCTTCGAAGGTATTCTTCTGGTGTTTCATTAAATGTCGTGCCATCAACTTCCTCACAACTTAAAGCAGCCACTTTACCGGCTAGTAACTCTAGGAGTTGACCTATCGTCATTCTACTGGGAATGGCGTGAGGATTGAAGATTATATCTGGTCTCACGCCATCTGCAGTGAATGGCATGTCCTCTTCGGGAACTATGAGACCTATGACGCCCTTTTGACCGTGTCTAGTTGCAAGCTTATCACCTATCTCAGTTTTCCTAGTCTCTCTAACTACCACTTTAACTAGCTTATTACCATCGCTAGTCTCGGTTATGTAGACCTTCTCCACTATTCCTTGCTCTCCGTGTCTTAGAGTAACGCTTGCATCACGTTTGTTTTGGGTCTCGAGAATGAAGCGCTCAACAGGACCATAGAAGCGTAAGGGCGATACTTTTCCTATTAACACCTCATCCTCTTTCACTTCAACTTCTGGAGAAATAATACCATCCTTATCCAATTTAGCATAGGTTTCTTCGAACTTGTAACCCCGCACGTCTTTAGTAGGAATCCTTATCTCATCCCTTTCTATTCCCCAGTAACGTTTCTCCTCCGTTTCATAGGTTCTGAAGAAGATACTTCTAAATAGGCCTCGTTCCAATGAGGCCTTGTTGATTATCAAGGCATCCTCCATGTTATAGCCGAGGAAGCTCATCACGGCCACTACTACGTTTTGACCCTGAGGATGGGTATCGAAGCCTAAGTGTTTCCACATGGCTGTTTTCACTAGTGGAAGCTGAGGATAGACTAATATATCGCTCTTACTTTCGCATCGCTTCAGGAAGTTAAGGGCATAGATACCTAGCGATTGTCCTATCATCTTGGCCCCTATGCTCACTCTGTCTCCACGGTTGTGGTTAGCAAATGGTACGAGTGCAGCGCTGGTTCCTAACATGAAGTAGGGATTTATCTCCATGTGAGTGAAGTTAAGCTTTCTGATCTTCAGGTCGGCCTCATTAAGTGCTACTAGAGCCTCTTCTTCCTCTTCGGCATCCAGATATTCGATTATTCCTTGCTTGATTAGATCTTGCCATTTCAGCTTTCCTTCCTTCAAGGCCTCCAGATGTTTTTCCGTGAGTTTAGGTTTGTTATTCTCTATTACTATGAGAGGACGCATCAATCTTCCAGCATCCCAATGGATTCTAACTTCGTTTAGATTCGTATCATAAGCACATGTGATTTGCCAACTAATCAGTCCCATTCTACGTTTCTCCCTTATCTCCTTCACGAGGTCTTTTGGCTGGTAAGTAAAACCAACTATCCTACCCCCTGCTATCACAGGAGTTGCTTTCCTTTCTTCAACCAAGTATTTCTTTACTATCTGCATCACCGTATCTATCTCACGTGGCGATGCAGAAGTGGAGATCATAGCAAGAGATGCTAAGTATTTCCTTAGGCCTATATTGACACCTTCAGGAGTTTCTTCTGCACAGAGCCTACCGAACTGAGTAGGATGTAGACTTCTTGCTTCGAAGTGCTCTTGGGTAGAAGAGAGGGGCGACATTACGTTGCGAAGGTGTGCTATCATCCTAACTATGTTAGATCGTTCTAATCTCTGGCAAATACCAGTTAGACCCCCTACCCACTGACCCGTGGCCATATGGGAGGTTATTCGTTTAGTAAAGTACTCACTCTCTATGATGGATTGGAGGTTAGCTAGTTTACCGCGTTTGGTCATTTGTTGATATCTGTAGATTATCCTTGCTATTAGTCCGTATTTCCCTAGGAGAATAGAACGAAAGAGGACCTCAAGAAAATCTCCCACACATCTTATGCGTTTGTTAGCGTAGTGATCTATATCTTGAGGTTTTATGTAACCATAAGCCAATCTAAGTAACTTTCCCATGGTGTAGCAGAGGAAGTAGGCTTTTTCCATCCTATGCTTCTTATCCTGTCCTAAGTGAGGAAGTAGGTACCGATCTAATATTTCATTTATGTGGGTCATCTTAGCGTGAGTTATGTGAAGTTTCTTAGCCATGTAATCTTTCGCTTCGCCCACCTCCCTTACTGGAAATTCCGTGAAGTTGTAGAACAAATCTTCCTCCATCTCCGGAGTTGGCTGGATTGCCTCTAGAATGTCTCTATCTTTTTCCATTCCTAGTGCGCGAAGCAAGACTATGAGTGGAAACTTCTTCACGTTGGCAAAGGATATGTAGAATATTCCGCCTCTCCTTTCAATCAAGTGCATTTGGATAAATCCAGAAACCTCGCTATTAATCCTCGCGGTCTCCACATCTCCTCTTCGCTCCACGACTACTAGATTCGGCGCAAGCTCTTCACTCATCACCATGACACGCTCGGTTCCGTTTATTATGAAGTATCCTCCCGGATCATAGGGATCCTCTCCCATTCGAATGAGTTCCTCCTCACTCTTTCCTTTGAGTACGCAAAGATCCGATTTCACCATCACCGGCAGATCTCCTAACTTTGCTTCCTTTCTTTCTTGTTCGATTCCGTTGATCACAGGAATTATTTCTAGATAAATCGGAGCTGCGTAGGTGAGATTCCTTACCCTTGCTTCCATTGGTGTTATCTCCCTCGTTGCACCATCTGCCTCCTTTATGCTAGGTTTGCCTACCCAAACCTTACCCAAGCGAAGAATGAACTCTCCTGCTTCAGTTTCCAGGGGGATCTCTCCTATCTCATCTATTATCCTCTGTAATCTATAATTTACGAACTCGTTATATGAATTTATTTGATGCTCTACAAAACCGACGTCACGAGCAAATGCCTCTAAGAGTGTACGATACATAGTAACACCTCTACTCGACAACTAACCTATAGTAATAACTCACCCCGGCCGTGGGAGAACATCGGGTAATTTTAATTATGTCTCCCGGTTTTGCCCCGATTGCACGAGCTGCAGGATCCGAAGCTAGTATCTTCGGTAATTGTCTAGGTGATATGTTAAATTTGGCTAGAAGTTCTTGTTTCTCTTCCTCACTAAGGATTTCGTGTTTAGGAACTAGTTCATTCTCAAAGATATCGAATTTTATCTTCTTCAATGAATAACACCCCAAAGTATAGGCCTGAAAGAATTTATCATCAAAAAGTATTTAAAACTTACTTCGACAAAGGTCGAAGTAAAGACCAACTGTATGGTCCCGTTCTATAAAAATTTAAACCAAACGGGAACTTAGACGGAGTCGAAACCACTAAAGATTTTGCCTTAACTATGGTGATCTCATGAAAGAAGGAAATCAAAAGGGCAACGATAAGACTTCAGAAGCAATTATCTCGCTTAAGAGGGTCTACGAAAATCCTTTCTCTCGTTACTTAATCAGATATTTCGCAAAGAGAGTCAAAGTCGATAAGGCTCTAGAAGTGTACTGCGGTCTAAGGAGGCCGAAGGGAATAAGGGAAAAAGTAGGTGCTTTCGTAGTAAGTCTTGCTATTAACAAAGGTGCCGAGGTCTTCGGTAGCAAGAAAGAGGACTTCATAGACTACTTTAAGAAATCAGTTCCAAGAAGGGGGTTAAGTCTCGTTCTAAGAAGCGTAGCAGAGTATGGGGTAACTAGGCCACAGAAACTAGTAGCTCCTTTTCTCGTAGTTTGGGATTTCACCAGGAGATGTAATCTGAGATGTAAGCATTGTTATGCTGATGCAGGAAAACCGGCTCCTGATGAGCTAACGACGGAACAAGCAAAGGAGGTGGTAGAACAACTAGATAGGGCAGGAGTAGTTGCCGTGGCCCTTTCTGGAGGGGAGCCGACACTGAGAGATGATTTTCTCGAAATAGTGAGTTATATTCACGAAAGAGGTATGTACGTAAGCGTTGCATCCAACGGAACGTTGATAACGAAGAGACTTGCAAGACAGATGAAAAAGGCGGGAGTGGGTTACGTAGAGATAAGTTTAGATCATACTAATCCCAAGATTCATGACGAGTTCAGGGGTGTTGAAGGTGCTTGGCAAAGGGCGGTCGAGGGAATAAAGAACTGCGTGAAAGCTGGCATCACTACTGGCATTGCTACTACAGTTACGAAGTATAACTACGACGATATACCAAAGATGATCGAGCTTGCAAAACGACTAGGAGTTCATAAATTCATCGCATTCAATTTCGTTCCGACAAGACGAGGAAAAAAGATAGTAAATACGGATATAAGTCCTGAAGAGAGGGAGAAGCTACTGAACTTTCTCTATGATAAGCTAGTGGAACCTAATGGTCTCGAGGTATTCTCTACCTGCCCCGCCTATGCGAGGATCAGCCTCGAAAGAGCAAATGCAAATGGAGGGGGAAGCATAGCTCCAACACATTTTGCAGCCGTAGAGTTGAAGGGAAAGGCAATGGCCCTAGCTGATTTTATTGGTGGTTGTGGTGCTGGTAGAAATTATTGTTCTATCGAGTATAATGGTGATATTCAGCCTTGTGTATTCATACCAATCAAAGTTGGTAACATCCTTAAAGATGGTTTTGAAAACGTTTGGAGAAATTCAGAAGTACTACAGAAGCTACGAGATAGGGAGCTTCTCAAGGGTGAGTGTGGTCAGTGTAAGTACAAATATGTATGCGGTGGCTGCAGGGCGAGAGCATATGCTTACACTGGCGATTATCTAGCTTCTGATCCTGGATGTGTTATCGTAACTTAGTAAAGGATCGATATCAAAGAGAATTCTCCATTTACTTAAAATTTCCCAGTTAACTAAGTTCGTGATTGAAATGAAGTTAAGATCACCTATAGTAGCTACTTTAGGTCACGTCGATCATGGCAAGACAACGCTTCTAGATAGGATTAGGAAGACCAGCGTAGCGAAGCAGGAAGCCGGAGGAATAACTCAGCACGTGGGTGCAAGTTACATCACACGTTCTACTATCGAAGATATCTGCGGTGATCTACTGAAAGAATTCAACGTAACGTTAACGGTCCCCGGCTTGCTCTTCATAGATACCCCGGGTCACGAAGCTTTCGTTACTCTAAGAAAGAGGGGTGGAGCCGTGAGCGATCTAGCCATCTTAGTCATAGACGTAAATCAGGGATTCCAACCCCAGACCGATGAGAGTTTGGAGATCTTAAGGAGCTATAAAGTACCTTTTCTCATAGCTGCTACGAAGATAGATCTAATTCCAGGTTGGAGGAAGATAGAAACTACGAGCTTCTTAGAAAGTTTCTCGAAACAAAGAGAAGATTGTAGGAATATCTTGGAAGAAAAAATATACTCACTTGTCGGTGAACTCTCAAAACGTGGTTTTGAGAGCGAGCGATTTGATAGAGTAAGAGATTTTACAAGAGAAGTAGCAATAGTACCATGCTCCGGTCTAACTGGTGAGGGAATTGCAGAATTACTCCTCGTGCTTGCTGGTTTAGCGCAACGCTTCCTTAGCGGAAGACTAAAGCTTCATCCCATTGCGCGAGGAACTATATTAGAAGTTAAGGAAATGAGAGGATTTGGAAAAGTAATCGATGTAATACTCTATGACGGTTCATTGAGGAAAGGAGATTGGATAGCGATTGGTGGTGAGACTAGCTTCATTACGAAGATAAGGGCGCTCCTTCTTCCAAGAGAGCTCCAAGATCTAAGAGTTGAGAAGCGATTTAGACAAGTCAGCGAAGTCCATGCTGCTTGTGGTGTTAGAATAGCTTGTGTAGATCTTCAAAATCCGATTGCTGGCTCTCCCATCGTTGCCTCGTCTGAGAGAGAAGAAATAGAGAGGTTGGCAAAGGAATTAGAAAGTGAAATTAGCGAACTTACTTTTTCGAAAGCTCTAGATGGTGTTGTCATAAAAGCAGATACGCTTGGTAGTCTCGAAGCACTCCTATTCATGTTGGAAAGGAGAGGAATACAAGTGAAGCGAACTGGGATAGGAGATATCACCAAGCAAGATCTGATTGAAGCCAGCCTAACCAAAGAACCGGAGCTGCGCTGCATTCTCGCATTCAACGTTTCCGTACCAGATGAGCTAAAGGAGTTAGCTGAGAGGAAGAATGTAAAGATTATAGAGAACAACGTGATCTATAAGCTTCTAGAGGAGTATGATGAGTTCCTTCAGTCCACAAGAGAAGCTAAGCTAAGAGAGAAACTAGAAACTCTCACTTGGCCTTGCAAGCTACGTGTGTTACCTGGTTATGTCTTCAGAATGAGCAAGCCAGCAATCTTTGGGGTAGAGATACTGGCTGGTAGACTCAGACCTGGAGTGAAGTTAGTGAATCGTGATGGAAAGGAAATAGGAGAGATCAAAGAGATACAAAGCGAGGGAACTAACCTGAAAGAGGCGAAAAAAGGTAGCAAAGTAGCTATCTCCGTCATAGGAGCAACTGTAGGAAGAGGATTCAAGGAGGGTGATGAGCTCTTCGTTCTCGTTCCAGAAAAGGATAAGAATGTTTGGTTGGGAGAACTTCAGAACTTACTCTCAGATGAAGAGCTAGAATTACTTGGTTCAAGGTAAGTATCCCACGATCCTTCTTCGTTTGATCTTAACTCCACTTAGCTTTTCGATCCGTGCTTCGATTTCTCGCTTCGTTTCTATGTAGTTTCTTCTGAGTTTCAGTTCCACGATCGCAAAGAAAAACAACATGGCATAACTAGATGCCATCACAATAGGAGAGAAGAACATGAGTCCAAAATAAAATACTATAGCACACGCAACGAAACAAATATGAATAGCTAGAGATTGGGCGGCAAACTCGCTAACTAACGCTTGACGCTCCGCTAAAAGAGTCTCTAGCTTTCGCTCCATTTACACCGCTCTATTCCGTTGAAATCTCTTCACTCAGGGTAGGAGAGAAAGATCTTATTATCACGACGTCTCCGATGCTCTCAACAAGATGATAAGGAACTATGACGCCGCGTTTGTTTCCAACAATGCTTGCCAAATAGGATCCTCGCACAACATCGATCACTATGCCCTTCACTCTGAACTTTTCTATGTCGAGTTCTAAATCGGTAACCTTACCACAATAGAGTCCCTTATCTGTAAACACGTCCTTTCCGACGAGCTCATTGAAACTCTCTACCGTCACCACTTGGCTTCACCTTATTTTAGGATTTCTCACAGAGTTTAAATAACTTCTCTTAAGTTTTCTTGCAAAATAGTCATAAGGGCGATGAACAGACTGTCCCAGTCTGAAAGTGATGAAGAAAGGGATAGCTAGCGAGCCCCACTTTTCAAATAAGCTTCTACTTTTCGTTTGAGTTCTTCTTCTTGACCAGGGAGGTAATACCAGAGGAAAGCTCCTTTTACCTTCCTAGAAAGTTTAGCGCGTTTTATTTCAAAACCACGTTGCTTGGCTAAATGAAATAATTCGCTATGTTTTGGAAATACTTGCCTCAACTCACCTATTGGTACAGGTCCTTTGTCTCTAATATAAGTAAGGAATTCCTCTACCTTGCTCGGTTTTGGTTTTCTCGTACATTTATACCACGCATATGCACACGAATAAGATATACCTAGCAGTTCGGCGACTTCCTTTATACTCCTACCCATTTCAAAAAGCCTCATAGCTTTTTGATAGATTTGAGAATAGAACTCTTTGGTCTTTCGTAGCTTTGTCATACTAGCTCACGCGCTTGATGACACGTCTTATCTCTTCTAGGCTTTCGGGATTGAGCAATGTAGAAGTATCTCCTAGCTCCTCGTTATGGAGAACTCTCCTTATCAATCTACGCATTATCTTCCCACTTCTAGTATGGGGAAGTGAATTAACGAAGTATATTGCCGCCGGTTTTGCAATTTTGCTTATCTTCTTCTCCACTAGCTTTATCAATTCGCTTGACGTGGCTTTCGCGCCATGCTTCAAAACGACGAAAGCTACTGGAACTTCTCCTTTAATCTCGTGTCTCATACCAACTACGCAACATTCAGCAACTGCTGGATGGGAAGCTATGGCGTTTTCTAGCTCTGCGGTAGATAAGCGATGACCAGCTACCTTCATTACATCGTCGCTTCTCCCTAGTATCTTTATCAAATTTCCGCTAAGTCTCACAGCCCTATCATTCGTGAGGTAAGCGTTAGGAAATCTAGACCAGTAAGTTTTCACGTATCCAGCCTCATCTCTCCATAACCCTCTTAGCATGCCAGGAGCGAAGGGTGAAAGAGCAACTAGTTCCCCATCCTCACCTGGCTTCGCGTGTTTTCCATCGGCTCTAAGCACTCCCCACCTCGTTCCAGGGAATGGTAAGCCGGCAACCGTTGGAACGAAGGGACCCACGCCAGGCAACGTGTTTATTAAGGTTCCTCCTGTTTCCGTTTGCCACCAAGTATCGATGATCGGGCATCGAGATTTGCCAACTAGCCTGAAATACCATTTCCATGTTTTCTCGTCTATTGGCTCGCCAACACTCGCTAGGATTCGCAGAGTTTCGAGCTCGTACTTTTTCACGTGCTCTTCTCCATAGCGCATGAGCATTCTGATCAACGTTGGTGCTGTGTAAAAAATCGTAACGTTGTACTTTTCTATTATCTGCCAAATTCGCTCACAATTAGGATAATCAGGAGCCCCTTCATAGATAACAAAACTCGCCCCATTGGCTAGAGGGCCGTAACAAGAATAGGTGTGACCTGTTATCCATCCTATATCTGCAGTGCTAAAGAAGACATCAAAGTCATGCAAATCGAAGACTAATTTAGCGGTGGCATAGGCTTGAACTAAATAGCCACCAGTAGAATGCATGGCTATTTCTGGCTTACCTGCTGAGCCACTCTCGTGTAGGATAAAAAGCAAATCCTCGCTTTGCATCCTAGCTGGCTCACAGTACTTGCCTTTTACCTCTTTGCTTAGCTCGTTGAAAGCTATCTCATTTCTCTTGAGTTCCTCTTGGATTTTTCCTTTCCTTGGAACAACGAGAACCTTTTTCACTTTCGTTCCCTTTATTCCCTCTCTTGCGTTTGAAAGCAAATCAATTACCTTCCCCCTTCGATAGTAGTGATCGCAAGTTATCAACAATTTAGCGTCAGCATCTAAAATTCTGGTTCGCAAGGCCTCGCTTGAAAAAGCGCTAAATACAACACAGTGAATAGCTCCGATGCGAGCACAAGCTAGCATGGCAACTATGACTTCCGGTATCATCGGCATGTAGATCACTACCCTATCACCTCTCCGTATGCCCAGCAACTTCAGAACTTGGGCAAACTCGTTAACTTCACGGAAGAGTTCAGCGTAAGTTAACTTTCTCTCCCTTTCCTCTAGATTTTCGGGCTCCCAGTAAATAGCTACCTTGTTAGGTTGTGTAGTGAGATAGCGGTCTATGCAGTTAAAGCAAGCGTTTAACTCACCGCCTATGAACCACTTGAAGTAGGGAAGCTTCTCCTGATAGATCTTTCTCCATTTTTTGAACCAAGCTAGTTCTTCTGCAAATCTGCACCAAAAGGCGAAGGGATCTCTAGCTGCATCTTTATATATTCGCTCCGAAGCTACCCAAGCTATTTCCTTCAGCTCCTTTGACGGAAAGAATTTCTTTCCCTTCTTTACAACGTACTCTTCCATTAAGAAAACTAGTTTGGGGTTAACTAAATAGCTTTCTCTTATCAACCGTTAAGTTAACAGAATCTCTCATCTCAAAGGAGGAACTTCATAATCTACGAAACAGAGGGCCACGACAGCGGTACCAAACTTCTTCCTTGGTACTATACTCCTTATCACGGGTTTGACATTTTTGAGTTCATACCTATTTGGATCGAACCTAGATTCGAACATCTCCTTTAGACTTTGTTGTAGTATCTTTCTCGCCTCCTCTTCTTCGACTTTTCCATGATACTCTGCGACGAGGCCTCCTAGCTTCTTTCCACTTTCCTTATCAAAGACCCATCCTAAGATGAGGCCCGCACATGCCCTCTCTCCTTGCTTCGCATGAGAAATCGCAGCTATGCACTCTAACACACACCCAAAATCTAGGCTTACTTCGTCTCGATTGATTTCTTCAGCGTCCTTCGGAAGGATCGAAGTGTAGAATATGAGATTACAGTTCTCTATACCAGCCTCTTTAAGTGCGTGATCTAAAGAACCTGCATGAATTTGAGTATCACTTTCTCCCACACCGCTAGTGATGAAATACCTCCTTGGAATCCTAGGACCTACTAGCATCTCCGTCGCCCGATTACTTCTTCTTACCACTTCGTCTAGCAGAAATACTTCCAACCTTCGCTCCAGGTGGAAGTCTCCTAGATCTTGTCTTGGGTCTACCTACTCTTCTCGATTTTCCACCAAAGGGATGATCCACCGGGTTCTTTGCGCCAGCCGATACTATTGGCCAATACCTGCCTTTAGCACGCATAGCATGGTACTTAGCACCAGCTTTAAGAAAAGGTTTACTTCTGAAACCTGCACCCGCAACTACACCTATAGTTGCCCGACATTTCGAGGGAAGGGCCTTGATCACTTTCGATGGCAACATGATCAGCGTTTTACCTTTCTCATGTGCCATCACAATTGCACTCGTACCTGGGGTTCTGCAAAGCTTACCCCCATCGAACGGTCTAAGCTCTATATTACATACTTGGACTCCCTCTGGTATGGACCCTAGTTCAAGAACATTACCTATCTTTACTTCTCCTTTACCTAGCTCTACTTTATCTCCTGTTTTAAGACCGCTCACGGCAAGTAAGTACTCGCGTTTACCAGTCTCAGTTTCCACTACAGCAACTGGTGCGTACCTAGCAGGATCGTGCACTATATCTACCACCTTTCCGGTGAGTGGTTCTGTGAATGTGTATCGTGCCTCGCAAAGAAACCTATGACTAGGTGCTAGGTAAGTCTTGCTCTTTCCAGCGCCTCTTCTTTGCTGTCTGAGCCTCTTTGGCATGAAATCCCCTTACAAGAGTTCTTCACTATTGACATTTTTAAGAGATCTTTCGACTATTGCAAACCGGTGGGGGTAAGCTTTTTATTGTTTTTCTAGCAACAGACTTTCTGAGCAATATGGATCAACGTTTCCAGTGCTGTGTTTCTGAGTTCTCCTTTCCTAATGTTAGTTGTATCTATGTAGTTACAAGAGTTCTTAAGTGCTGATTTGGGGATGATTCCCAACTTCTTTGGGATGACCCGGGGCCGGTTCTTTTCGTGGTACGAAAAGTTTGTGATCAACACATCAATCTCGGATTGGTGTTGAGGATGGAGATATGTGATAAATGTGGTAATGTGATGCTCCCCGTAAGGGGTAAGAACGGCACATTTTACAAATGTCCTACTTGTGGGTCGAGAAAGTATAAGGGAAATTCTGTGACTAAATTCACTACCCCCATCAAGAGCAAAAGGTTGGATGTAATAGAGAAGGAAGAGGTCTTGCTTCCTAAAGTGGAGAAGATATGTCCTTACTGTGGATTCAAGACAGCTTGGTTCTGGATCCAGCAAAGCGACGAGGAAACTTTAGTACAGTTCTTCCGATGTATGCGTTGTAAGAAAGTATGGAGGGAAGAATAGGGTATGAAGTTGGTTCAGAGTATTCCGAGTCTCATCGCCACCTCAGCAGCACTAAACTCTGATTTTAATCTAACATATGCCTTCTTGTAGCCCTTACTGGTGATGAGAGTTCTCACCTTTGCTACCTTAACCCCAAATGCCTTCTCCACAGCTCGTTTTATCTCTGGTTTGGTAGCATCCTTCCTAACCACGAATACGAGCGTATTCTCCTTCTCTATTAATCTAGTCGATTTCTCGCTGATATGAGGGTGAAGTATTATCTCCCATGGATTCATAAGCTCCACCTTAGTTCTTTCGCAAAACTCTTGAGGGCTTCTACTTCTTTTGTCTTCTTTAAAGCTAATAAGACTTCCACTGCCCTGCGTTTCGATTCTATGATCTTAGCGCCACCTAATTCTAATGTCTTCCTAAGTTTTTTGTGTAGTTTCTCGCCCTTCTCATCAAAATCCGTGAGAATTACCACGTTCTTCCCTTGAAACTCTTCGTCCTCTAATTTCCGCAATGAATTCAGCGCCCTTATCTCCGTAGCTATACCCAAACTACGGAGAGCCTCTATATCCTTACGCCCCTCGACTACTATTAGATCTTCCTCGTTTAGCTTAGATACAACTTCTTTTAGCATCTCTCCCATTGTAACTAAACGCTTACGTCGTGTCACCATATAGTTCCTCCAGTTTTTGTAGGGCAGAAAGAGAAATAACAACTAACCTACCAGGATGGGCTCCAGGCGCTAGTTGCTCGACCGTAAGCTCATCCACTACAGCTACATCAGCTCCGGCTATGTTTCTCGCTGCTTTCATAGCAGGACAATCTTTAGAAAAGATGAAAAGAATGCTCTTCTTCTTTTTATATCTCCTTCCCCTCATCTTCCCCTTTCCAGCCCTCACTTTCTTCTTTTTTCCTCTTTTCAGCTCAGCTTCTAGGTTCAACTTCTTGAGAAGCTCTACTATTTGCTTAGTTGACTTCACATTCTCTATCTCCTCGCTTACGACAATTGGAACTTCGCCCTCGAATTTATGTCCACGCTGCTTTACGAACTCTAATCTAGCACATGCTGCTAAGGCAGAGCAGAGTGCCTTAAGATACTCTTTCTTGTTGATCTTCTGTTCCCATTTCTTCTCTGGTTTTGGTGGGTGAGCTCTCCTTCCTTTCCTTGCCTGCGGAACTACGCGGGCCTCCATGTAGAGTGGTGTGTATTGGGCTCCTCTGCCATGAATGCGAGGTATACGTGCCATCTCCCTGGCTATCATCGTAAATCTAGCCCTTCTCCTCCCATGATAATGAGCACTAGTTCGCATTCCAGCAAGT
This sequence comes from uncultured archaeon, assembly GCA_964623045.1. Lineage (GTDB taxonomy): Archaea > Aenigmatarchaeota > Aenigmatarchaeia > GW2011-AR5 > JAHLMP01 > CAZUUD01. The sequence continues at coordinate 17,477 of CAZUUD010000002.1, forward strand.
TTATCAGTACCGTAAGGTTGTCTTCGCCAAGATTGCTCCGCAAGTACGGCCCTCCTTATGAGGTCTTCTCTTACTGTTGTCTCGAAGAGTGGAGGGAGATCCACTTCGCTTATCCTGTTTCCACTCATGTCATAAACTCCTACCTTCATGGAAGTATCACCTCCTTTACCTCTACAGGTTCGAAGCGTCTCTTCCTTCTAGGCGTGGAAAGTATCACCAGTCGTTTCTTCGATCCAGGAACAGAACCTTCGACCAACACAGCTTTGCTCCGTTCTTTCATGATCCCATAGTTCGTCCATCCTCCTTTAGGGTTGAGATCCTTTCCAGGAACTATGTCCACTATCCTCTTATTGTGTTCGGTTCGTTGATGAAATCCTAGCTGACCAGGCATAGGAACTTGCCACATCACCCTGCGTGGCGTAGTAGGACCTATACTTCCCGTATGTCTCCTCGTTTTCTTCTCCTTTGGTCGTTTTTCCTTAACCCCGAATCTGGCTACTACTCCCGCAAATCCTTTCCCCTTCGTTATTGCAGTTACATCACAATATTCACCTGGCTTAAACACTTCATCCACATTTATCTCCTTGCCTAATACACTCATTGCATATTGGTATTGTTCCTCCACGCTTCCTCCTATTGGAAGCTCAAAAACCTCTGGTTTAAGCTTATGCATTCCTGCTTCCGGTGGTTGGGTAGCAACGATTAGTCTTATCTCGACTACTTCGTCTTTTCTCTGCTCAAAATCAAAACTCGGCACCTTTTCCCTTTTTCCGATTTTCCTGTCGATATGTTTTGGCAATTCCTTACTCCACGTCTCTCCCAAAGTTATGAGATTTCCCTTATCATCTTGACCGTAAAATCTAATACCGCACACATGGAGTGGAGGGCATGCTAATACGGTTATTGCCTTAACTTTGACTTTCCCTTTTTCCACGATCTGCACATGCGCCATCCCCACCTTGTAGCCAGCAAAGCCTATGGGTTTAACTTCATCAGAGTGGGGGAACTTCACTCTAGGATAGATCCGCTTGGCTCTTTTTCGTGGGTAAAATTGCAAACTTCCTCTTCTAGGTCTTCGCACAGTTGGCATTTTAAGCACCTGATTTTGATTGAGACGTAAACCTTTAATTGGGAGTTGTTTAAAAGGTTTCTCACGAGGTTATTAAAGTGATCCGAATGGGTCTCTATAAGTATCTTCAGCGCCTATGGAAGCGCCCTGCAGAAAACGTGGAAAGGTACAAGAACCTTTTGAGAGAGTGGAGAAGAGGTCCTGCAATAGTTAGGATAGAGAGGCCTACTCGTATAGACAGGGCCAGAAGACTAGGTTACCGAGCCAAACAAGGTTTTGTTGTGGTTAGGGTTCGTATAAGGAAAGGTGGAAGAAAGCGACCGAAATACGGAAGAGGTGGAAGAAAACCTAGTAAGGCTGGTATCTCGAAATTCACTCCCAGAAAGAGTTTACAGTTAATAGCCGAGGAAAGGGCAGCAAGGAAATTTCCAAACCTCGAAGTGCTCAACTCTTATTGGGTCGGAGATGATGGAAATTACAAGTACTTTGAGGTTATAATGGTAGACCCGAATCATCCCGTCATCAAGAACGATCCCAAGATCAACTGGATTGTTAGGCAAAGGGGGAGAGTGTTTAGAGGTTTAACGAGTTCTGGTAAGCGTATGCGAGGTCTACGCTAGTAATCTTCTGAGGAGTTCCTTGACGAGCTTTATCTCTCTGGAAGGTGCTCCTACCTTCTTTAGCAGTTCGGGTGTGGCCATTTGGATAGTAACTACGTTTCTTTTGTAAAGTTTATTCATCGTCTTTCTTGAGATAGGAAGGATCGTTATGGGATAAGCCCTCTGCTCCCTTATTAACATCTCCAGGCTCCTCTCTTCTGGATACCGCCATCCTAGCAACTTTATTCCCTTAGCTAGTGCGTATTTGATGGCATGGAGTGAGAATTTGGTGTTCGTCACTATCCATGCCTCATCAAAGTTATATTTGTTCTTCCCTTCTTTGTATCCGTCCCTTATATCTTCCAGCGTTGCCCAAACCTGTAGGGGTATATCAAGTCCGCAAAATCTGTGTGGATTCACGTGATGTTTACACTCTATGAAAAGGAGCTTATCTCGCTTTGCTACCACATCTACTTCATGTTCTATGCAACTCCCTTCTACGATAATGCTATGCTCACATCTATAACCCAAATTCTCGAAAAGACGCATCACGTAGATCTCGAAACTCTTAGGAGGAAGTGAGGCTATGGCTTCCCTCAATCTATAAACGAGTCCACTAGTTCGCTCTATCTTGTCCAGTTCATTGAGAACTAATCTGTATATCTCCTTCGTTCTTATTCCATCATAGGCTTTTGCCTTGACTCTCTTGGCTATGGTCCTTGCAACCTCCTTACTAACACCAGAACGTATGCACGTTCGAATTATCTTCGCTTCATCAAACTCCTCTTTCCTTCCATCAGCTTTAATTACGAACATTTACTTCGCCTCTCCATTTTCATGGCTTCTCGAACAGGATTTCTGACTAAGATGCCTGTATGCCTACATGCTCTTTCACAGAAACGTGGAACACCTTTATCAATGGAAACTCTCTTGTTGTAGATTAGAATGGGTGTTGGTCCGAATTCGTGTTCGCCCGTTCTCGAATTAGTCACGTGATCTATCGCTACGATCAATGTGTGATTTAGATCCTTAAGCCTCGAAAAAACCTCTCGGTCCACCCTCTCAAGGAACTTCACCTTTAGGTTAAAATTCTTATCATGGGAAGCTTCATCTGCTCCGTTTATGTGCAGCAATACGAAGTCTTTCTGTTTAGCAGCAGCTAATACTGCTCTCACTTTATTCTTCAGGTTCGTGTTTACATGACCATTTGCTCCCTTAACAGAAATGTACTCCAGTCCAAGATATCTCGCTATTCCCTTTATTATGGCAACACCGCTAATCGCTACCCCAACCATTCCATACTTTTCTCTGAAGCTCTTCACCCGCCTAGCTCTAGATGCTCCTCTCAGTAGGATGTAATTGGCCTTCGTTCTTCTCTTCGAATTAATAGGATGCCTCTCAAGAAGTTGATGCGCTATATCAGAAAAAACATTCAATATCAAGGCTGTATAGTTAGCTCTGGGACTGAGGGCCTTTATTAGAGCTGGTTTCTCCTTTCCCACGTCTGAGTCGCTTATCTTATCGCTCAATTTACTTCCTCTTAGAATTACAACGCATCTATGACCAACGGTATGAATGACGCGTATCTTGATCGAATCTATCTTCATGGTAAGTGTCTTCGCGAGTTCATCTAGTCCTTTCTCTTCTCTTCCAGCCCTTCTGTCTACTATACGAAGGTCTTCGTCTACTGTTGCGAAGTTCCCCCTTAGGTAGATCTCGTCTTTTCTTGGAATTATACCAGCGCCAAGTGCTTCCAAGTACCCCCGTCCAGGACAGTCCTTATATCCATAGCCTAATAGGCCAAGCGTAGCTATGTCACTCATCGACTTGGGATTATATCCTTGTGGCGCCTTAGCTCCTTCCCACATTCCACAGCAACCATTCTCAGCTATTTGATCTAGATTGGGTAGCTCAGCTCTTTCTAGAGCACTCCTTCCTCTATCTGCAGCACCATCCAAAATCACAAAGATTATCGACATCTTTCACCTTTCTAGAATGAATTTCCTTTCGTGAGGCTCAAGTCCAACTTCGGTTATCAGCATGTATCTCCTCAGGTCATCTACTATTCCTATCGGTTTTGTTTCCTCTGCATGTTTGAGTGCTTGACGCAATCTTACTGAAGAGTTTGAATAAATCGTCAATAACTTTTCTCCCCGTCTTACCTTATCCGTTATCTTCTTGTGAAGTACTACTCCAGCCCCCTTATCTCGAGGTGCACCAGCTATCTTTGCTATTTCTGCTATTTCTCTGTTCTTTATCCACATCACCATCCCTTTCTTCTCTGCATAAATACTTACCCGCTTTTCACCCACTGGTATATCTTCCAGTTTTATGTTTGGATCTCCACCTTGGGCAGCAATTATCTCTTTGAATTTCTTCAGAGCACGTCCTTTCCTTAACGCTCTAAGGGCTACTTCTCTATTGCCCTTTCTAATTAATTCTAAAAGTTTGCCCGCAAGCGAGGTTGCCTTATCTATCAAATCGATGGGACGGTGAGTTTGTAGGGCAAATAATGCCTCTCTCGCCTCTAGCGCCGGTCCAACGGCATTACCTACAGGTTGTTCGCCATAGGTTAGTGCCGCTTTGGCCATTATTTTCATACGTTTAGCAACTTCAATGAGCTCATGAGCAAGCTCATAGGCAGCCCCAAACGTAGGTAATTTCGATCCCCGTCCAGTTGGAAGATCAAGGATTAAATGTGTAGCACCAACTGCTTTCTTCTTGCTTATGATGGATGGGACGTAGAGTGGGTCGAGTTCTAGTGGATACTCTATCTTGATGAATGCGTCATCGACTGGAGCTAGGTTAAGGGCACCTCCCCATACTATGCATCCGTTGGTCCGTCTAACTACTCTCTCTACTTCCTCTATCGTAAGATCAACAGGGGCCAAAACTTCCATCCTATCTGCTGTACCTGCTGGAGATGTTATGGCACGAGAACTTGTCTTAGGTATCGTAAACCCAAGTGATGCAATTATAGGTACTAACACTAGCGTTGTCTTATCTCCCGGAACGCCACCTAGTGAGTGTTTATCCAGTATAATTTTCTTTTTGAGATTAAGCGTCTTACCCGTTCTTACGAACGCTTTAGTAAAGGCAACTGCTTCTTCTATCGTAAGCCCTCTTATGGCAAGGGCAGCTATGAATGCTGCCACCTCCAGATCATTGAGTTTATTCTCCAAAACGTCGCGGGTTATTTGTTCTATTTCTCCTTTCGTAAGTCTATAGCCGAATATCTTTCGCTTAATAAATCTCTTCGAGATGAGTTCGCCCCTTGCTCTTATATCGACCTTAGCTCCGTTTACTAGATTGAGATTTTTTGCTATTTCGTGAAAGAAGAGAACCTCTCCTTCCTTAACGAAAGTGCTGCTTACGTTAACTATAGCAACTGCTGTTCTCTTCCTGTAATTTATTATTACTCTATCTAAGGGCCTCACCCCTAGATCCTCAGCATCTTTACGATTGAGCACGACTATGTACTTCCCTCCAGCATCTAGGTCCAGAATACGGGCAGTGAATTTCACAAAATAGAATTCCAATTCCATTATTAAAAGGGTTGGTAACCTCGTGGTGAAGACGGTTGAATTGAACAAAGGTTTAAATACTTTTCTTCTTCTAGCTACTTCAGCTCCGAGGTGAGCTAGATGGCAGGCTTCGAGGAAGAGTGGGAAGAGGAGGAACCTGAAGAGGAATGGTGGGAAGAGGAAGAAGAGTGACAACTAGCTCTTGAACTTTGATTTTAGAATTTTGTGAAATTCTTCCAAGAACTTCATATTTATCTCAAATTTCTTCTTGAATACGTTTCTTAATTCTATCGGTGGTACGAGTCCTCCATCGCTAGCTATACCATCTATGTAGTCCGGAGGGGTGACATCGAATGCCGGATTTCTCACTTTCACCCCCTTTATTGGGGTAGGGAGTATCTCTCTTGGGTTTCTCTCCTCAATACTCTCTAAGTGGCCTGCCTCCGTGAGAGGGTCAAACTTATAGCTTCCGCTTACCACTACAAGTGGAACTCTATGCTCTTTAGCTATTGCCGCTATTGTTGAAGTCCCTATCTTATTCACCACAGCACCATTGGAACATATCACGTCTGCTCCTACCATTACGAGATCGACCTCCTTCATGAATCTCCTTACCGCAGAATCTACGATGAGAGTTGTATCTACACCTGCTGATGCCAATTCCCTAGCTGTTATCCTACCTTGATACTTTGGTCTAGTTTCGGTACAAATTACCTCTATTTCTTTTCCTTTTCCATGAGCTTTCAGAATTGCTCTTACAACAGTAGAACTATGACAATGGGTTAATATGGTACATTCCCTTGGAATACGATTAGAAGCTACTTCTACTGTCTTCTGTTGGATATCTTCTATCAGTTTCTTGACTTCATTAACGCTAGTGCGCAGCTCCCTCTTGAGAGAGCTTACGCTTAGTTTTTTGACCTTCTCCAATCTCGTCAATACTAAGGCCAAAGCATTCCTTGTTGCTGGCTCTGTAGGTCGTGCTACTGCTAGTTGAGTTGCTAATTTGAGTATGCGTTCGTGAAACTTTGAGGGATCTTTCAATCTCAGCTTCTTTCCCTCCTTAAGAAGAGTTTCAAGGGCAAAGATGGCAATATTGCTTGCTCCTTGAATCTTAAGATCGCGAATTTGCCTAACTGGGAAGACCCCCATAGAGAGTCCTCAAAATAGAACTATGCCGTTGATATATGTTCAATAGATACCTTTTCTGCCTCTGGCTCTATGGTCTTTCTTACCACCATAGCATATGCAGGGGTTGCAATTATGTAGTCCTCTCCTACTCCCGCTATATCACCTCCTATAGCCATACAAGTCTTCTTGATCCTATTAACAGCACTCCTAAGCGTTTCGAGATCTTTTTCCTTGAGTTCTCTTATCCTAGCAAAGACTATGTAACCCTCTCTTAACCTCCGCTGGATTCTTTCTGCATCTAGTAAATTCTCCAAGGTTTCTACTATGATTGGAACCTTCTTCTTTGACTCGACTGGCTCATACTCCAACTCTATGTATTCTTCTTCCTCTGATTCTCTACCTTTGATTCGTCTGAAGATATCTAGTGGCATGAGCTCACCGATTAAGTTTCTTCCTTATGGAGCTTTTAAATCTTCATGCTAAACTCATGAGTCCCTTCAGGAGAAGGACTGCCGCGAGAATTAGGTTGAGAAAGGGAAGTGGAGAAGCGTCTCGAGTGTAGATGAGAATCAAAGCAGCAGTTACGTCGACTATCCCAAGTATTCTGAAGACTATGGATCCCTTCATTTAAACTCGACCTTCTTGATTCTTACTCCTTTCCCTATAATCTGGGCTTTTCCACATTCTTGACAGATGTACCTGAGATCTATCTTCTTCGTTGGTTTTTCTCTACCTTTGGGGTTTGGTTTTGGAAAACTTCCATAACCTTTTAGCTTCCTCAGGAAGCTCCTCTGACCCTTAGCGAGTTTTCGTCTAGCCTTACGCTTCACGACTTCGACCTTATGTATAGTATATTTTCTACATCGTCTACAATACCTACGTTGTTGTTTGGGTATCTTCATCTAATCACCTTACAACACTCGTGCCTTAGAAGGAACTCTTTTAAATCCTCTGGTAGAGCTTCCAGTACTTCTCCTCGCTTCAATTCGTAGACCTTTAGGTCCCTCCAAACGAATGGCTTAAGCTCTCGTGTGATCAAAATTTTCTCCTTTTTCTCTTCTTTGGGTTCTTCCTTGATCGGTTGAAAGGACAAGGATAAGAACTGTTTTACGATTTCACTCATTCGTCTGAAGATCTCCCTTTCCTCTGGAGAAAGATTCTTAGGCTCAATCCCTGCCCGGAGACAACTAGGAAGAAGTATCAGGATCTTTCTCAATCTTCGCTCTATTAAGTCAAGTGCCATATTCTTTGAGATCTCGTCTTCCTTTTTTGCATCTAAGTATTCCTTAAGATCTTCGTAGAATTTAGGAGGTAGTGTTTGAAGTTGCTTTTCCTCTTTTTCCTTAATTTGAAGCTCACGAATTAGCTCGAAAGTTAGCATGTATTACCTTCGGGTTAATTTTTTAGTCTATTACCTTTTCTCCGTGGACTCTTACCTGATGTAGCTTCAATGCACGAAGAGATTTGAAGCTCTTCTTGCAACGTCTGCAGTAGAATTTCGGTTTCTCCCTTCTTTTTCGTCTTATCCTCTGTAAGCCATATCGTTTGAAAGGATATGCAACCGGATTACGAATGAGTTTGCAAGTATCGTCTGGTTGACAAATTCCTATGCTTTTGTAAAAGAGATCACTATCGCAATTAGCAGGTAGTAAGTTTCTGGTAGCCTGGGCTTTATTCCAATTCAATTGGGAAGTGAGAAAACTCCTCGAAAGCGGCCTTTCGTTCCTTTCGTTCCACTCGAAGAGCTTACTCTCTATCTCATCCCAATCGTAGCCCATAACTCTGAGGAAATTTATTAAAGTAAATGTACTTCGCTTCCTTCCATCACTCAACCCTTTTAGTATGTTCTTTATGCAAGGTGGGAAGAACTCCTCCGGAACCTTAAATTCCGCTGTTAGCAATTTTCGTTTGGGTGCTCTCTTTTTTCTTGGTTTTTCTATGAACTTAGCATACCAATCCAAGGCCTCTCTTAGAAGAGCTGCTGCCTCTTCTGACTCTGCAGTAGGAATAAATTTCTCTCTAACTTTGACTCTAGTTATCCTCGCTTCAGATAACTTGAAGTCGGTCACATCGCGCAGTGGTATGGAGACTAACCAACTCTTCTCGTTAAGAGAGTAGGGCGCCCTGAATAGGTGTCTTTCGCCCCAACTTCGCTCCACTTCCACGAAGAAGAACGGATCCAAAGTCCCTTCTTCCAGTCCCTCGAAGAGCTCTTTTGCTGAATAGAGTTTAACCAACTTCCTCATCAGTTCCTCCCTTATCTCTTCACAAAGAAAAGTAATGATAGCATTCGGCACTTTAGGATATTGAAGTGCAAGTGGTTTGTAATTCACTTCAGTTGGAAATGCTTCCCAAGGAATCACGAGGTGAAATCCTCTCGAGCCCGAGAATTTCAAGCCCACGTTTCTTATACCGAATTCCTTCAGTTTCTTCTTAAGTAATTGTACCACAAGCTTCGCTGCATCTAACCCTATCTTCGAATCTATATCGATAACCAAATCGAAGCCTATTCTAAGAGAATTGTAGTTCCTTCTCTCAGTAGAGAGTGCCATAGGATTGTTCCAGCGTTCTACTGAGCAATGGAAACTCGTTGCACCTTTTCTAACTAGCGCAATTATATCGCCTCTGAATTGAATTATGTTCGGCCTAGATAAATAACCTTCCTTCGTTGCTCCAACAAATTCGCGATTGTTGGCTATCTCAAGTAAGGCTTGAGAGATATCTTCTCTCGCATAGTATCTGAGGATTTCCATCTTCGATGGGGGGACAGGGGAGATAAGTTCCATGGGATAGAAATGTCTCTAAAACTTTAATCGAGAGAGCTTTCTATGAGCGAACTCTTATTGCAAATGGGGCTTGTCTTCATCTTACTCGGAATATTACTCACGATACTAGCTCTAGTATTAGGAGTTCTCAAGGGCAAATATAAGGTAGAATGGGGAATTGGAGGATTCATAGGACCCATTCCATTTGGCTTCGCTTCTTGTAAGGAGGTTCTCTTGCTGGTTCTTGGCATCTCTTTGTTAGTTCTAATCTTATTTTTCTTCTGTTTTAGTTAACAAAAATAATCATCATTATGGGATTGAACTTGGCTTTAGGTAAAGACGATAGCTTCTTAGTCAAGACTAAAATAGGGAGACGAATTAGGGTAGGCAAGAAGGAGTACGTCGTTGTCGAAGCGACTGTGGTGGATAAACTGAAGAATGTGAGAAGACTTCCCCAAGTAGTTCTACCAAAAGACGCTGCACTCATAGTTGCTTACACCGGCCTAGCTCCTGGATGGAAGGTTCTAGATGTAGGAACTGGTTCTGCATTCCTAGCGATCTTCCTCGCAAATCTCGTACGTCCAGGTAAGGTATTGAGTTATGAGAAGCGAAAGGATTTTGCAGAACACGCAAAGGAAGAGGTCAAGAGGCTAGGGATAGATAACCTCCGAATAGTTAATAAGGACATCTTTCAAAGTAGAGTTCGAGGGAAGTTCGATCTCATAACACTGGACCTGAAAGGTGCTGAAAATGCTATTAGACATCTACATCGAAATCTCAAGCTTGGCAGATTCTTTGCAATTTATTCGCCCCACTTAGAACAAGTAAAAGCAGTTCGCAAAGTTCTAGAAGAACTAAAGTACGTCGAAATAAAGACAGTCGAAAATATCGTTAGAGAATGGAAGGTAACAGAAAATTACACCCATCCTCATCCGAGTGGAATACTCCATACAGGATTCATTACAATCGCTAGAAAGTATGAGGACTAACTCTTTCTAAGTTCTTCTAACTTCGAGACCAGATTCCAAATCTTAGTTCTCGCATAAACCGGTAGATTAGGGTCTATTGAAACTTCATCTAGGATAGAAATTGCCGTTGCTACCCTGACATTAAGCTCTTGTTCTTCATTGAGCAATGCTGTTTTCGCTTCAGAGATTTTGCTCTTCACATTACGTGGAACCCCTCTATCTTCCACGAGTTCGTCCATGAGTCTCAATATCTCTTCCATTCTAATCACCTGAGAACTATGACTTTTTCTTATCTGATCCAAAACCTTTTATTGGCTTTTTGTGAATAGCTATTACATCTAACTCTTCGACTTCGCACTCGCAACCCAAAATTTCTGCGACACTTGGTTTGGTCCTTCCATTATCTCCTGTGACGAGCTCCCTAACGTAAAGTCCAGGATCCGTAGTAACTCTTAGTTCGATTCGTTTCTTTCCGATTAATCGTGCTTTCAATCTATACACTCTTCTCCTCCTCACCAAGTCGCTTCTCCTTCGAAGGACCCTCGTCGGCGTCCTCTGAGAGATAATCGTCACTAACTTCCTAAGCTTATTGATATCGTCATCTGTCAGGAACTTCTCGCATTTGATGAGAACCCTATAGCTCTTAGGATACTTAGCCTCTTTGATCCGCTCTACCATAGAGCTATCGACGAATCTTAATTTTCTTACTTTCACGAAACTGCTTCTATTTATTAGCTCTTCCATCCGTTTCAGATCGATCTTCCTTACTCTCGGTTCTTTCACTTCGAGCACAAATGGTCTCCAACCTAAGCATCTTGCAGTTATATCCTCTCTACCAGCTCCATGAAACGACGCCTTCTTTCCTTTTGTCGCCTTCAAGATAGGTTTCTCTATTAATTCTTGTACGCTCGTTCTATAGATCTTTCGCTTCCACTTAGTCTGCGGTATTCCACGCTTTAATTTTTGGTACTCACCATAGATGAAAAGAGAATTCACCTTGACTTCGATCTCCCTAGTTTCGAGATCGAAGATCAGAACTATTTCTGGCCTCTTGTGATCTACGGTTATTTTCCTTCCCTCTGCCTTCAGAGCTGATTCCAATCTTTTTCCTATCTCTCTGTTGAGCTCGGCTTTCAGAGGTTCACAATACTCTATTCCTATCTTTTCCCACAGCTCTTCTTCCCTCTCTATCAACCTTGGAGGCGGCCTTGTACCAACGAGAAATCTCTCGAACTCATAGTTTCTTAATAGTTTCAACGCCTTCTTTACAAGCGAATTGAGTTTATCGAAGATATCTTCACAAAGGAAGCATTTGATACTTTTAGCTTCCTTTGGAATTTTCACCCATCTCAGTTTCAACCCCCTAAAGTTCTCCGGAGGTATGCCAAATGTATCTCTCTTTGCATCGGCTAGTATACCTATAGTTCTTCTAAGAGTGGAGCCACGTATCTCGTTAGAAGTACTGGTAAGTAATTGGGCGAATTGTCTACCGAGGCATCGATCACAGACGTAACCTAGTCTTAGTGTCTCTATCACCTTCCTTATCACTTCCTCCATTTTTCCTCACCTAACTTCACTTCTTCTATTTTGCCCCTAGGTTCTGTTTCTCTCCATGCCTGAACTTCAAAGCGATAGATCTCACATTCTTCATCTTTCCAGTCTTCTGGTGCAAGACCTGCTTTGAGAGCAAGATGGGTAAAGAAGTCTTCCTTCCTCGGTAATACTTCCCAAACTTGGGGTAGGAATACAGCTCTTCTTCCCCTTAAGGACAAGAGTACGCCATGCTTGAACTCCTCTATCTTTTTGAGTTTGGCTAATTGATTTTCTCCTTCGACCCTCTCCAACGGCGTTAAAATAGAAACTTCTACGGTAATATGATCCAGCTCTCTAGAAGTAAGGGGTGGAAATCTCGGATCGTAACATGCCTCTATGGCACACTCCACTACTCCTTCCCTCAGTGGCTTTAAAGGTTCCACATATCCTATACATCCTCTTAACTCTCTCTTGGGATAGGTCTCTAGGGTCACGAAGACACCACGTTTCTCTTCACACCAAGATGGAAAATCTACTTTTAGATCTCTATCTAGCAAATGGTGCTCTATAGCATCTCTAGCTACTAGCACTAGGAAGGATCCCTCCTTCAAACTAAGTTTCCTCATCATTTTTCTCTTTTCAGAATCGTTTTAATGAGAATCTGCTAAGATCTAAATGAGGTTGTATGACGAGAGTAGAGCTAACATTCCTTGGAACTTCAGCAGGAATACCCACACCTAAACGAAATCATCCCGCGATATACTTTCGCTATATCGGAAGGGAAGAAAGGGTACTCCTCTTCGATTGTGGAGAAGGTACCCAACGCCAACTCTTTGCAAGCGGAGAGAACTACATGAAAATAGATCATATATTCATAACCCATTGGCATGCAGATCACTACGCAGGATTGTTAGGTATGATAGAAACTATGTCACTCGAGAAGCGAAAACGGCCACTCCACATCTATGCACCAGAGGCTAGCAGATTCTTACCCCTCCTCCTTCAAATTGGTTATGGATTACGAAGTTTTGAGGTAATCTCCCATGATGTGCCCTTCCGAGGTAAAGAACTAACTGAAGTGTTAGAGGAAAAAGAGTTTTCGATTTACTCTATTCCTGTTAAACATGGTGTTCCTGCAGTGGCCTACTGTTTTCAAGAGAAGGATAGAATTAAGGTTAATAAGAAAGCTGCAAAACGACTTGGTCTCCCTGCACAGGGAAAGATCTACAGAGAGTTAAAGGAAAAAGGTTCTGTGACTTACAAGGGAAGGAGAATAGATATCTCCGATGTATGTTACGTAGAGAAAGGTAAGAAGATAGTTTACTCCGGGGATACTACGATGTGCAATAACCTATTGAAGTTGGCGAAAGATGCCGACTTGTTAATTCTAGACTGCACTTACTTCGACTCCGTAGAAGAGAGAAACCATTTATCGGTAGAGCAGGCAATAGAACTTGCAGAACGGGCTAACATCAAGAGATTGATCCTAACCCATATCTCCAGAAGATACCAAGACCAAAAAGAGTTAGAAAGTCGCGTTCGTGAAATCTTGGAAAAGACTGGATTAGAAATTCCCGTGAAAGTAGCAAAGGACTTCATGAAGATAGTGGTGAAATGATTGTTCACGGTTTTACTAGAAAGATGTTATAGAGTATCGTCCACACCACAAACCACAATAAGATCGCGTTAAACATCCCCTGCTTCATCAGCGTCTTCCACTCGTACTTCTTTCCTTTTCTCTTCTCTAGTAAAAGTTTAGAGACATAGAGAAGTAAAACTGCTATTGCCAGCCCTGCCTCAGTGGAGTTGGAATACATCGTGACGAGATGGGATAAAATTCCTAAAAGTACTCCAAAGAGCGCAAAGGAGTAATACAATTTCTTTTCACTCATGGTCTCTTCATCTCCGATTCAAGCTTTAATAAGGCTTCTATTCGTTTGTAAGTGAGGGGATGTGTTCTGAAGAATTCCATTATTCGCATGAACGGATTTCGCTTCTCCCACTCCATGGCCCGTTTTATTTCAGATTCATCGAGACGAAGGTCTGCATATTCCTGACTTAGTGCAGCTATTTCCTTCTTTGCTGATACCGGATCTGCTATGTAGAAACAGCGAACTGCCTCGTTTCCCTTCTCCGAGCTAAGACCAAGCCCATAAGTTATTTTCGCTAATGCATTCGCTAGCTTTCTGGGGCTGGTGTTGAGACCTGCGAACCTATCAGCATAGTATTCCCTCAACCTTGAGAGGGCGAGTACGAGAAAGTTGCTGACGAAGTATACGATAAATGCTAGTAAACCTACGAGAGCAGCACCACCTTTTTCTCTTTCTCGTGGAGTGAAGATGAGGAATCTAGCTACGAAGTATGCTATTACTGGAACTGCAGAAGCGAGGGTCATCACTACCATATCTTTGTGTTTTATGTGACCTAGCTCGTGGGCTATCACTGCTTCTACTTCCTCTCTACTTAGGGTATTCAATAATCCTTGGGTGACTGCTAGAGTTGCAGAAGACGGTGTTCTTCCGAACACAAACGCATTAGGCTGACCGGTTCTAACGAGGGCTAGCTTGGGTACTTTGATCTTATGTGCCTTGCAAAGTCTTTCTACCATCTCCCACAGCCAAGGATATTCATCACGTCTTAGTTCACGCATGTTAGTGGTGAACCATATGACCTTTGGAGAAATCCACCACTGAATTAGTAGGAGCAAGATAGCTATGAAAACTACGAGGTATCCAGGAGCGCCTACGTAGTATCCTACCGCAGCTAGTACTCCAAACAATAATCCGAACAGAAGAATCAACGTAAAGCTCATTGTCAAAAACAGCCTTAACATGAAGAATCTCTAGGTAAGTCTAGTTTTAAATCTCTCCTCTCAGTTTTGCAGCCTCGATTATCCTATCCACTGCTACTAAGTATGAACCCCTCCTGAGATCGATATTATTTTCTTCTGATCTAGTCATAACTTCTTCGAAGGCCTTAGTCATGATCGTTTTGAGTTTAGAGCGAATTTCTTCCTCTTCCCATCTGTCACCCGTCCTATTTTGGACCCACTCCAGATAAGATACGACCACTCCTCCAGCATTTGCCAGTACATCAGGGATCACTATGATACCCTTTTCTTTGAGTTTCCCATCTATGGTAATTTGAGTAGGTCCATTAGCTAGCTCTAAGATCAGTTTTGCCTTGATCTCTTTCCAATTCTCTTCTGTAATTACATTCTCCACAGCTGCTGGCACTAAGATGTCCACATCTAGCTTGAGGATATCGTCTCGAGGAAGTTCCCTTCCACCGGAAAACCCTGTCAATTTCCCCTTCTCTCGTTTGTACTTCAAAACCTCTTCTATATCCAACCCGTCCTCATTGTAGATCGTACAACTTGTATCGCTTACCGCTACTATTCTCTTACCATGTTCACTAGCAACCTTCACGAAGCTGCCACCAACGTTTCCTAATCCCTGAACAGCGATAACTTCTGATTCTATTCCAAACTCCTTAACTGCCTTATCTAGAATAAAATATCCTCCTAAACCCGTTGCTATCTTTCTCGTCTTGCTTCCACCGAGAGAAAGAGGTTTGCCAGTGAATGTTCCAAATGCGTATCTATTTGTGATTTTGATAAACTCATCTGTCATCCATGCC
>CAZUUD010000003.1:0-27330 GCA_964623045.1 uncultured archaeon
ACGTAAGAGGAACGTGCTCCCGGCGCCTCTGGTGTGGGGGTTGTCCGACAGGGCATCGCCCCGTAGCCACGCGCCATGCGGATAACCGCTGAAAGCATCTAAGCGGGAAGCCGCCCCCGAAAACAGGCGCCCGGCAGCGGGTAGACGAGCGCTGGATGGAGCGGGGGTGTAAGCAGCGAGGGTCGCAAGACCCGAGCTGTTCAGCCCACCGCTTCCTACGCCAATGTAGCCTGAGGCTAGGCGTCGCATCATAGCTATGAGAGGTGGCCTGTAGAGCAACTGCCTCTGCTCTGGGATAAAACCCAGAGCGGGGAGGAAGTTCTGCCCACCCACCCCTCGAGGTTAGTTAGGCAAATGAGAGGGGTTAAAAAGGCGCCGCATTTGCGGACGCAGAAATGCGTCGGCTGGGAACAGAAACGATACGTGATGATCGCCTTAGCATTTGCGATGTGGCGTGAGCGTTGAAACGGCCCAGCCCGCCTGGGTGTAAGTTGTAAGACGCTTAGACAGATGTTGCGTGGTGACGATGAGTCGCAATAGCGATGAGGAGCCTAACAGAAGGCAGGCTACTACAGGCCACCTCGATTCTATTCTCCTAAGAAGAAATCGAGTATTGCAAAAGCTACTATTACGATGAGTACTGCATAAAAGAAAGAAAGCCAATCCATTCCGAAGAATAGCTTATAGCCCACTAGTAGTACTAGAACCACTATTGTAAGAAGGGCTATGATCACTCTAAATCTAGCTTCCATCGATTATCTTGATCGTTTTGATAAAAAATTATTTTTCACTCTACTCTCCAAAAAAGAACGTCCTAATTCCTTTCTCTATCTTGTTAAGAAACTCATTTAGCGTTCTTGCTATGGCCTCTACACCGAAAGGTCTAGGCCTGTAAATGCTGTATTTTCCATTCTGACAAATATCGTAGAATATGTTCTTTTCGTTGATGTATATTCCGTACTCATACCCTCCACACTCCGGATCTGGATTATGTCTTAGATCTTGTAATACTGTAGTCACGTTTCCTTCTTTCTCCTGAATGAATGCTAGGGCTTCCTTTAATGTAGAGAACTCTTTGTGTGCATTCCCAACTTCTACTAACTCGTATTCTTGCTGAACGTATTGTAACCAAGAGGCATGTTGTTTTATCGCGCCTGTTGCTAGGTAGAGTATCACAGCACTCGAAAGTACCATTAATGCGGCTAATATGATCTTGGCTTTCAGAGAAAGTGGTTTGTAGATCTTGATTGCCATTTTCCATCACGAATTCAGCAAATCAAGCAATTCCTTGGCAGTAGATAGCCTCGATATCTCTTCGAAAGTAAGAACTGGAACTTCACATCTTTCTTTTGACCTCAGTTCTGTCACTAGTAGTGTTCTTTCTCCTGTTTGATCTGCAAATTTAGCCATCTCTTCGGACTTCGTTTCGATTTCCTTTTTACTCGCTGTAGATGTGAAGACCTTCACTTCGTAAGAAGCTAACAGTTCAAGAAGTCGTGAGGCCAGTGGGAGCGTGGAGAAACCTAATCTCTTCAGACTCCTATCTACGAGCTTTACGTCCCTACTGAGTCTTGGCATCTCCCAAATAGCATGTGGTTTGGGTGTTATTCGACTTATCGTTATTCGTTCTCCCAGCACGGCTTCAATTCGTTTCACTACTTTCACTCGTGCTGGTTTGATCTTCTTTTCATGCTCGTAGATGTTCTTCTTAGATACCCCAACTAGTCTGGCTAGTTGACTTTGGGAAAGACCCGCTCTTATTCTGGCTCTTCTAAGTTTCTCAGGATCTACGTTCACGAATAAACCACCTCTGAATCTCAACAAATCTATCCTATTTTCGATTACCCTTTCTAGCGTCTTCGGTGTGAAACTTGGTATTCCAAAACGAAAATAAACAACTCCTTCCTCTAATCTACCGCATCTAGTTTTGAGTCCAACCACACAGGCGAAGTAGGAAAGTGCTTTCGAGAGCTTGTGAAGCACTCCTGCCTGTCTTTCGCTAAGAGCATCTATATTTCTGAGAATCTTCATGAGTAGCGCTGGAAGTGGGGAGGAACCTCTCCTATTTATCGCTATGAGATCGAAATCGGCCGTGATGTACCTTCGCGTATCATAGCCGAAGGATTCTAGCCTTAACTTTACATCAGCTATAAGACTCTCTCTTGTTTTCATGTAGAGAACTTCGTTGTTTGATTAAAAATACTAATCGTCTCCCTGAATAACATGGAATTAAGAGAGCAAATCGCAAAGAAGCTTGGAATAAGACCCGACCTGCTTCCAAGGTCCATTCAATTCATAGGAGATATTGCTCTGCTGAAGTTGAGAAGGGAGCTGGAGGATAGAAAGGAGGAAATAGGTGAAGTCTTATTAGAGCTTTGTCCCAGAATTAAGACGGTTTGTCTCGTTAAGGGGGTGGAGGGTGAGTTCAGATCGCCAAGAGTGGAAGTGATAGCTGGAGATGGTACAAGAACTACTCATCATGAGAATGGTGTTCGTTTCGAAATAGATGTTGCCAAGTTCATGTTTTCCAAAGGTAACCTATACGAACGACTTCGAATTCCTAAATTGATCTATCCAGGAGAAGTTGTGATCGATATGTTCGCAGGTATAGGCTACTTCGCCCTACAAATAGCTAAACACTCTTCCGCGAAGCAGGTGATAGCTATAGAGAAGAATCCCGAGGCTTATCGATATTTGCTGAGAAATATTGCCCTCAATTCGTTGATGAACGTCATCGCAGTATTAGGTGATTGCAGAGAAGTTGCAAAGCTAGAGAGGTTCAGAAACGTAGGAGATAGAATAGTGATGGGTTATTTCATCTCTCCCTTCTCTTACTTAAAGGCAGCACTCCTTTTCGCGAAGTCTAAGGCTGTTATTCATTTTCACTTCCTATCAAGAAGAGAAGATGTAGAGGGTGTCGTGAAAAAAGTGTCGAAATACGTTCGTAAGTATGGTTTTCGTTCCTCTGTGTTACAGCTTAGGAAGATCAAGAGTTATGCTCCCAGGATCTCTCACTACGTCGCAGACCTAGCTATAGGAAAGAACGAAAAATAAAAGTTAGCTTGTGCCTACCACTGTGAAGGTTAAAGGTTTCTCGATGAAATAGGTGTAGTTCGTGTTGAAAATTATCGAGAAGTAATCGTGTCCTGCCTTGGGAGATTCCACGAGTTTCACATTACAAGGTATGGTGATGCTCTCGCCTCGTCTTAGAGTAACTGAGAGCGTGACGGTTTTTTCGTTTACTGTCTTTCCACCACAGGTAGTGAAGGTAGCGCCTAATCCATCGATGCTCAACCCTATAGTCATCTTCCCTACTTCATTTCCTGTAATTGGAGCCCCAGACCCAACGTTTCTTAGATAGATGCGAAGTGATGTTTCGGTTGGGACTGAAGATAGTATTATTGGTAGTCCACGTGGATCTAGATCGATGTGAATTGGGCCTGCACTGTTAGTTACGTTCGGTGCTTCTGGTATTGGCATATTCCTCTCGGTTCTCAATTTGTATTCTTCTTTGGTCAGGACTGGTACTGTGACCACACCATTGCTGGAGTAATCGTATTCTATCCTCGCTACAACTGTTATCGGAACTTCTACACCTTCTGGTAACTCGGAATAGGGGTCTAGATCCCAAGTCCTAGATATGAGATCTCCTGGTACTGCAGGAACTACGCTCATATCAGGTGGTGACATCGTGGATGCAAGTTCTGTAGGACAAGCTTCATTTGGGGGTGGGCATGGGTTGCTATCCCACGTTGCCCCTAGAATGTAGAGCTTTACATTCTTGGCTGAAGTACCACCGACGTTCTCAACCTCTAGATAGAGATTAGGTTTTTCGTTTCTCTCATATCTACTGAGATCAGAAGAAAACTCGTTTATCACTAGTCCATCGGTAGAACTCACTTTCACAGTCCGTCCTGCTTGGATACAGGCACTTGCTGCCAGCAAAACTGCGACCAACAAAAAGAGTAGATTCCTACTCATTCGATCACACTCACTGTAGCAGTTTTTCTAACTTTGTAGTCGTACTTCAATTGAATCTTTGCCAGCAGATTTAAATAAGTTTGATGTGTTCTTTGCATGTAATTCTTGGCTGAAGTTACATCGATTTTACAAACCACTCTCTCTATTTTTCCCTCTACGCTCTTTATTTCGTCTTGAGGACAACTGAGGATTCCACTAGGGATAGTACCTTGAACATCTATTCTCATGTTCTCTGGCATACCCACTCCGAGATTTTCCAAATTCAAGTAAGCGTACTCATCCTCGTCTCTGATCAAGATAGGGTTCATAGGTAGTTCCAGCTCTAATTTCATCGTTCCGTCACTTGCGCTATATTTTTCCTTGAGCTCCTCTTCTATCCCTACTACACGTTTCCTCTCGTATTCTTCTTTGCTTAACAAAAGAATTGGTGCAACGAAAGATAGGCTAGTAGAGTATTCTACGCGAGCAGATATTCTGGCCTGAGCTGGGACAGGAGTCGAAGTATACCTTAGCTTACATTCCACAGTCTCGTATCCATTTGGTCTTAGAATGAAGTTCCTACGACTACAGATTGAGAGTTTTTCGAAACCGTCGGTATCAAAGAACTCAGCTATGCTGATCTCGTAGCTCTTATCACCCCTATTATCAAGATCCAAATAGACGTAGATATCCTCGCCTGCGTAAACTTGGGATGGAACGTCTAGCGCTATGCGAAGTTCCCCTCCTATAGGTGTCTTAGATATACAAAGGATCGAAAGTAGCAAACCCAGTAGAGGCAGTACCTTTCTCATCGATTGTAGTTTAGATACCTTGTCTTAAATTTCCAATACTTAGTATTTTCATGCTCTATAAGGACTTAGTAGAGCTCTACGAGAAGCTAGAAGCTACTAGTGCTAAACTCGAGAAGACGTCGATTCTCGCTGAGTTCCTAAAACGCGTGCCAGAAGAGGAGATAGATATCGTGGTAAACTTTGCAAGTGGGTACATCTTTCCGCCCTACTCGGAATTAGAGTTAGGTGTAGCTACTCAGCTCATGATTCGTGCAATTTCTAAGACAACTGGCTTTTCCCAAAAAGAAGTAGAGGATCTGTTTGCTGAACTAGGGGATCTTGGATTGGTTGTTGAGAGATTGATCCAGAGGAAGAAACAAACATCTCTCTTCACGAAGCCTCTTACGGTTGAGGACGTCCATGAGAGTGCCATTAAAGTAGCAACAGCCTCAGGAGAGGGTTCTCAAGAGAGGAAGCTAGAGCAAATCAGTAGATTATTGCACTTCGCATCTCCGAAGGAAGCGAGGTACATAATTCGTACTTTCTTGGGTGAGTTAAGGATTGGGGTAGCGGAAGGTATTGTGAGAGATGCCATAGCCAAGGCCTTTCTGGCAGATGTAGAGGGTGGTGTGGAAGCAGTTGAATACGCCTATAACATCCTGTGTGATTTCGGTGAGGTAGCGAAGATAGCTAAACGAGAGGGAGTTGATGGATTAAGAGAGGTGAAAATAGTGGTTGGTAGACCTGTAAAGGTCATGCTTGCAGAGAAAGCAGAAAATTTAGAAGAAGCCCTTAAGACTCTGGGCGGTAAGGTAGCGATAGAGTTCAAATACGATGGTATGCGTGCTCAAATCCACAAGAAGGGGGACAAAATATGGGTATTCACCCGAAGACTCGAGAACGTGACTAAACAATTCCCCGATCTGGTCGATCTCGCGAAGAAGAATCTCAAATGCAAAGAATGCGTAGTAGAAGGCGAAGTATGGGCTATATCCAAAGAAGATGGCTCCCCATTACCCTTCCAAGTGTTATCCCAACGAATCCATAGGAAGTATGAGATAGAGAGAATGGTGAGGGAAATTCCTATTCAAGTCAATCTATTTGATGTGCTTTACTTGGATGGAAAGATGACCATAGATCTACCTTTCAAGAAGAGAAGGAAGATCTTAGAAAGTATAGTAAACGTTACAGAACATTTCAGGTTAGCACTACAGTTGATTACCGATAGAATTGAGGAAGCGCAGGAGTTCTACACCAAGGCCTTGAAACTCCGCCAAGAAGGGGTGATGGTTAAGAACCTGGAAGCTCCGTACATCTTCGGAAGAAGGGTAGGAGGATGGCTCAAAGTAAAGCCTACATTGGAAACCTTAGATTTGGTCATAGTTGGCGCTACTTGGGGAACTGGAAAAAGAGCAGGTTGGTTGGGTAGTTTCATACTAGCCTGTAGAGATCCGGACACAGGAGAATTCCTAGAATGTGGTATGTTAGGGACTGGTATAAAGGAAAAGAAATCCTCTCCCGAAGACGTGACGTTCGAAGAGTTAACCGAGCTTCTAAAGCCCTACATAGAGCAACAGAAGGGCACACAGGTGAAGATAAAGCCAAAGATAGTTGTTAGTGTAGATTATCAAGAGATTCAACGATCTCCTAATTATGCAAGTGGCTTTGCACTTCGTTTTCCCAGATTCATAGCAATAAGGTACGACAAATCTCCAGAGGAAGCGGACACTATCGAAAGGGTAAAGTACCTCTATGAGCTTCAGAGGAAGGGCGGAAAGAAATGAAAGGAATAACCCCTATATTGGCGATAATCATCCTCATAATGGCTTCCGTCGGTCTTTCTACGATAGTCTACGTACACCTACTTCGAATGGGATCTAGTAGTTTTGCTGCTGCTCAGAATCAGACAAAGGAGAGGATTGGTAGCATCTATCAAGAAATAGAAATAGAAAGTGTGACTTCGACCGAGATCTTCGTGAGAAATAAAGGACCAGAAGATATTCCAACCTCCCACGTAGCGGTTTACGTCGATGGTTCTCTGGTTGAAATAGATTTGGCTTCGAGTTCCTCCACACTTCCCGCAGGAGGAGTAGGTTACGTGAAACTAGTTAACGCCTTAGCTCCAGGTGAACACATAGTAAAGGTCACCGCAGATAGTGCAAAGGATGTAGGTATCTTTAACATTGGGTGACGGGAATGCTCGTTCGTTTGCTCCTTCAGATTTCGTTGTTATTGGGTTTGACGCTCCTAGTAGAGGTCCTCCCTTCTGATAGGTTACTCTCCGTAAATTTTCTAGATGAAGTTATGACGCTAGCCATGCAAGAGAGTATGAATAAGAGTTTGAATGCTAGAAGTTGGCAAGCACTTTGCACGAAGACGTTGAATAGGGATTGTACTAACTTAGAGGATCTAGCAGATGTCATCTGCTATTACTATGAGAACTTCTCTAACACGATCGATCAAGAAGTCAGGAGAATTTGTAACCTCTATTCCATTTCTTGTACGAATCTCAGCAATGCTAAGGATACCATTTGTACTTCCCTTGGAAGGAACTCACAGGAATGTAAGATGTTGGTCAACGTTAGCAATTACGTTACGATCTTAAGAAACTCCTGCGAAATGGCAAGAAACAAGACTTCGGAAGTAGAAGCAATGAGATCTCGACTTGCTTCCTATCTATCTGATGATCTCTTCTTCTATGGTGTAATCATTGGCTTAGTTCTCATTCTAACCTCTCTCGGGATTGGTTTCAAGATCAGGGGGTGGGACTTCTTCTTAGATCTATTCGCTTCGCTTCTGATTCTAGGTATACTCTATTTGACCCTCTACCTTACTATGAAAAGTATCCTAAGTAGTTTTACCCAGGTCAGGGAATTAAAGAGCGAGTTACCTCTGACATTTGATTTCTTCTTAACGACGGTAAAGACGCACTTGCTCGCGAGGGCTGAATTATGCTTCATGATAGCTTTCTTGCCGCTGGCTTGTTGGTTGGGGAAGAGGTTTATCTTTAGCTGAGAAAAGTTTCTATGGAATTGTTAGAGAAGTTCCTAGCTGATGCTAAGTTGGCTTGGAAGAAACTTGAGGAGAAACATCCCAGCGAGATCGGGTTAATATTTCACGATGACGCGGATGGTATATCAAGCGCTGCGATCATCTCGTCTTTTCTCGAGAAAGAAGACTATAGGACTAAACTGATCTGTGTAGAGAAACTATACCCAGAAGTCATTAGTAAGCTCCATCAGCGATTCGCTTATATGATTTACTGCGACCTTGGATCTCCGCATTTAGATGAAATAGCTGAAGTCGCTTCGAGAGAAGGATTTACCCTAATTTTAGATCATCACAACCCAAGTGGATCGCCAACTGAATACGTACTAGATCTCAACCTAGAGAGATACGGGTATAGGGGTGAGTGTGATTTCAGTGGTAGTCTTTGTTCTTTTCTTTTTGCCGTCTCGAATGATCCTTTCCTTTGGAAGTTAGGACCTATAGCACTCATAGGAGCGATGGAATTACCGAAGAAAGGAAAAATTTATCAATATGTGCTTTCAGAACTCAGAGAAAGGAGAATCGTGGGAAAGAAGCTAGAGTGGATGGGATTCAGTATTTCTCGACTCTTCTCATTACTCCAAATTCTGGGTAGTGTAGGTTACTACGTCGATGGACCAAAGGCAGGCATTTCACTCTGTCTAACGGGAGATGAGAAGTCGATTAAACTCGCAGAGGAACTCGAGGCGAAGAGAAAAATGGCTAACAGGAAGCTCCTTTCTTACATAAAAAGCGGAGGTATGAAGGAGACTAAACATATCCAATACTTCGAGGATCCTGGCTACTTCAAGGGAATGGGATCGAAAGTCATAGGTACTTTCTGTAGTTATTTATCTTATCAAAGATTCGTAGCGCCCACGAAATATATCCTCGGTTTCATGAAACCGAAGCGAATCATACCTAATTTTGGGAAGCTCGAACACGATTACGTTAAAGTATCTACTAGAGCTCCCCTGAGACTTAGAAAACTCATAGAGGCTTCTAGAACTCTTAGTTGTGTAGAGCTCTTGCAAAGGGCTATCGTCGAAGGTGAGACAGCAGATGGTCATGAATTCGCAGCGAGCGCTGCCATAGTAAGATCTCCGGAGGAATTTGTAGAAAATTGTGAAAAAATATTAGAAAAATCGAAAGGGTAATTCACTTACTCTTCTTCAAGCCCCTCTGGTTTCTCCTCTTTACCCTTTCCTCCTACCTTGCTTGCTGTGATGACGTCGTCTATTCTTAAGATCATTTCTGCTATTTCAGCAGCGCTCTTCATAGCTTGGGTCTTTATCTTCAGTGGCTCTATTACGCCAAGTTCATACATATTGGCTATCTTCGCATTGATTACATCTACGCCTGCATCCACTTTGTTCTGCTCGTGTGCAGATCTGAGCTCTACCAATGCATCTATGGGGTCCATTCCAGCACTCTCTGCTAGTGTCTTTGGAATTATCTCTAGAGCTTCTGCAAATTTCTCGATAGCGAGTTGCTCCCTACCTCCTACCTGGTGTGCATACTCCCTCAGTCGCTTTGCTAACTCCATTTCTATTGCCCCTCCACCAGTTACTACGTAACCCAGCTCGAGTGTAGATATTATAGCTCGGGTGGCGTCGATTATTGCCCTCTCCGCTTCGTCTACGATGTGCTCACTTCCTCCGCGTACGAATATGGTAACGCTCTTGGGGTTCTTACATTCTCTTACGAATATCATCTCTTCCCCTGCCACTTTCTTTGCCTCAACCAGCCCTGCTGATCCTAGATCTTCGCTGGATATCTCGTCTATGTTAGTTACTATCCTCGCGCCAGTAGCCTTTGCTAATTTCTCCATATCACTGCGCTTAACCCTCCTAGCAGCTAGAATCTTCGCTTTGGCAAGGTAGTGAAGAACTAGGTCGTCTATTCCCTTCTGGCAGAATACCACGTTAGCTCCACTCTTGATTATCTTCTCTGCCATCTCCTTCAGCATCTTGCGCTCTTGCTCGAGAAATGCCTGCATTTGTTCTGGTGCTGTTATCTCTATTCTAGCATCTGTCTCCGGAGACTTCACTTCTAGCTCAGTATTTATTAACAGGATCTTTGCATTTTTCACGAGTTTTGGCATCGCCACGTGGGCTGCTTCTTTGTCGATCACTATTCCTTTGATGAGCTCTGTATCCTCGATACTTCCTCCCTGCTTCTTCTCTATCTTTATGTCTTCTTTGTCGATCATTATTCTTCCGTTTTCCTCCTTTGCTACTGTCTTCACCGCTTCTAGTGCTATCTCTGCTATCTTTCTGTTTCTCGATAGACCTCCCTTGCTAGCCATCGCGGTCATTGCTATCTTCAATAGCGTTTCCTCATCGTCAAGATCGACTTTTCTCGAGATCTCAGGCAAGATCTTTAATGCATGGTCCTTCGCTAACCTGTAACCTCTCGTGATAGTTATAGGATGAATTTCTTGGTCCAGTAGCTCTTCTGCCTTTCGTAGAAGTTCACCAGCAATCACAACTACTGTAGTTGTACCATCTCCTACTTCTTCGTCCTGGGTCTTAGCTATTTCTACCATCATCTTTGCTGCTGGGTGCTCTACTTCCATCTCTTCTAGAATGGTTACGCCGTCGTTTGTTATCGTGATGTCCCCGATGCTGTCTACTAGCATCTTATCCATTCCCTTCGGTCCTAGCGTCGTTCTTATCGTATCTGCAATAGCTCTAGCTGCTGCTATGTTCCTTCTAAGGGCATCCTTACCAGCTACTCTCGTCGTTCCTTCTGGTAAGATCAAAATAGGCTGACCAGTTAATACAGCCCCGTTCATTTTCTCACCACTGTATATGGAGGTATACTATATTATAGACTGAAACTTAAAAACTTAGTGCATTCGTTTGCCTGTTAGAGGGAATCGTTTTAAAATCTTTAATTCAAGAGTTTAACGAGTGATGTGATTATGAATTTGATCTATGCTGCGCTCTTTTTGCACTCTGCAGGAAAGGAGATAAACGAAGCTAATTTGAAGAGCCTCATTAATGCAATAGGAGAACAAGTAGATGAGGCTCAAGTAAAAGCGCTTGTTACGGCGCTTCAAGGTATTAACATAGATGAAACCATACAGCGTGCTTCTTCACTCCAATTTGCTGCACCTCAGACCCCAGCGCAACCACAAGCAGAGGAGAAGAAGGAAGAGAAGAAAGAGGAGGAAGAAGCCGAGAAAAGAGCTGAACAGGCAGCAGCAGGACTAAGCGCACTCTTTGGTTAATCCAGATCCTCCTCTTCCCTATTGTGATATCATGGAGAAAGACAAGCTTCTAAGAGTACTTCAGAAGGATTGGGAGAGATATTGGAAGCTCGATGTCCTTCTTGAGAATGGTTTTAGAAGAAGGAAGTGTAAGAAGTGTGGAAAGTTCTTTTGGTCGATTGAAGATCAGGAGATTTGCAACGATGCTAGTTGTAGAGAATATGAATTCATAGGCCAACCTCGAACAGGACGAGCTTATAGCTATGAAGAGGCTTGGGAGGCGATAAGGAATTTCTTCGTAAAAAATGGTCATGTCGAATTGAATCGCTTTCCAGTGGTATGTAGGTGGTTTCCGCTTTACTTCACTATAGCTGGTATAGTGGACTTCTATCGAATGAAAGACTCTGAACTAGACTTTGAATTTCCTGCCCCTTCTGTTACCGTGCTTCAGCCTTCGCTCCGCTTCAATGATGTTGCCAATGTCGGAGTGACAGGCAGACATTGGACATGTCATAGTCACGTAGAACAAGCCTCACTTTATGATGGAAAGAATGGTTACTGGAAAGAACGTTGCATAGAGCTTGATCTAGAATTGCTAACTAAAGTATTTGGGATAAGAATGGAGGAGATAAACTTCATCGAGGATGTTTGGTTGGGTGCTGGTGCATTTGGATATTCCCTTGAATATCACGTCGCTGGATTGGAGTTAGGAAATGCTGTTTTCACAGAATTCAGAGGAACGCCTCAGCACTACGTCACTATGGAAAAGAAGGTAATAGACATGGGTGCGGGTCTCGAGCGATTTTGTTGGATATCCCAAGGTACCTTCACCAGCTATGATGCTGTATTTGGAGAAGAAGTTCGTAAGCTTCTAGAAATTTCTGGAATAGAGGTCGATGAAGAACTTCTTGAGAGATATGCGAGATTAAGCTCTAGATTCAATGTAGAGGAGCTGCCTTCAATGGAAATGTTTTGGGAGCGAGTAGGAAAAGAATTGAACCTCTCTCCTAGGGAATTAAGAAAACAACTAGGACCTATACAAGCTATCTATGCTGTCCTCGATCATGCAAGAGCACTGGAGTTTGCGATAGTAGATGGAGGTATACCGAGCAACGTTGGTGCTGGATATAATTTGCGGGTTATCCTGAGAAGATCTCTGAGTCTATTAGAGAAATACAATCTAGGTTTCGATTTCTATGAAGTCCTTGAGTTAGTAGCGAAACGTTTCAAGCGAATACATCCAGAATTGCTTGCAGGGTTAGAGAAAGTAAAGCAAATTGTGAAGCTAGAGGAAGAGCGCTATAGGACTACTAAAGAGCGGACGAGAAGAATAGTTCTCGCAAAGCTTTCAAAGAAGGCTGATCTCAGTATCGATGAATTATTAGAGCTTTACGATTCTCATGGAATTACCCCAGAAAGCGTAGACGAAATAGCCAGAGAGATAGGAAAGGAGATAATAATTCCCCAGGATTTCTATGCGAGGTTGGCCCAGCGTCATGAACGCATGGAAACAGAGAAGGAAAGAGTTCCTGAAGAGCTCACAAGGTATCCTCCAACAGAGCTATTGTGTTATCAGGATGTGAAGGAGTTCGAAGCAAAAGTACTAGGTAGTTACGAAAATTTCGTGATTCTCGACAGGAGTGCATTCTATCCCGAAGGGGGCGGACAAGCTAGTGATACCGGTATTCTCAAGTTTGGGACTTCAGAAATTCCAGTCCTCCGTGTAATCAAAATGGGGAATGTAGTCTTACATGAGGTTCGTGGAGAGCTCCCACCTAAAGGTGCGAAGGTGGTTGGAATTGTGAATTGGGAAAGAAGATCGAGACTCACCCAACATCATACTGCGACTCATATAGTGAACTATGCTGCCCGGAAGGTACTTGGTGATCATATCTGGCAGCATGGTGCTAGCAAATCTCCAGAAAGAGCTCATCTTGATCTAACCCATTTCGCTAATTTGACTGAGGAGGAACTCAAGGAGATAGAACAGTTGGCAAATGAGGTTGTGAAAAAAGATCTTCCAGTCGAAGTCAGACATATGAGGCGTGGTGAGGCAGAACGAAAGTTCGGATTCTCAATCTATCAAGGCGGTTTTCCGACCTCATCCGAGCTACGCATAGTAAGCATCGGAGATCTAGATCATGAAGCTTGTGGAGGTACGCATTGCAAACGTACTAGTGAAGTAGAAAAAATAGTCATGTTAAGTTCGACACGAATTCAGGACGGTATAATAAGATTAGAGTTCGTAGCCGGAAAGGCGTGTAAGGAACTCGAAGATTACTATCGATCGATCATCGATACTCTTGAAGAGGAAATGAAAACTCCGAAAGAGAGATTGTTGAAAGCTGTAGAAAAGCTGGTTGAGCAAAGAGAAGCACTTGAAGATAGACTTAGAAAAACGAGGGAAGCTATCGCATCTCTCTATGCAAAGAAGTTAGAATTTATGAAGGTCGGAGAGAACCGCGTTCTCATCGCAAAGGTGAAGGGCGATTCTCTTGTACTCAAGCAGATATCGCTAGATCTTTCTTCTCCAGAAACGATCATAGTCCTATTAGGGATTTGGAAAGGAAAGAATTATCTCTTTGTTTCTACTGGAAAGGAAACGGAAATAAGTGCCAAGGACTTAATTCGGCATATCTGCGAGAGGTTAGGAGGAAGGGGTGGGGGAAGTAGAGAAGTTGCAAGCGGCAGTCTTGATAAATCTGTAGATGAAGAGGAGCTAAAACGCGTTGTATTAGAGGTGGTGAAATGAATGAGGTCGAGTTGATTCGCTCACTTCGCTCCATTCTTCGCTGTCAAGATAAAGAGGTGTTGAAAAACGTGAGAAAGCTAAAGGAAAAGGTTGATGAGCTAGAGGAAGAACTTAAAGAGTTCGAAAATCTTCTAAGGGAACTCGCGGCTGAGGTTGAGGCAGGAAATCGGTTTGAAGAGTAATAAATCGCATAACGCACTTCTTACTTCGCTTTCATTGAAACTACTAATTGTTTTTTCTCCGAGGGAACTCCTAATCCTAACACCACTAAAGTTTCCCGAATCCTCGTAGATCACTATTATTTGTTTCTCACCTAGATTAGTTTCGTACTCATCAGGTAGAGTATCGAAGAACTCTCTCAAATTTTGGTTCGTTAGGTTTACTACTTCAACTAGAGTATAGCCCTTTCTTATTAAGTCTTCTTTCAACTGCTTCCTTTCTACTGGTGAAGAGAGTAGGGCGTAACCGAAAGTAGAGATTATCATCAGCATTATAAGAAGCCATGCTACTTCGTTTCTTCTCATATGCACCACTGATTGGGTATAATTTAAAGGATCATTCGATAGCCCCGCCAGGATTCGAACCTGGGTCACGAGGTCCAGAGCCTCGCATGCTTACCACTACACCACGGGGCTATGAGGTTAATTTTTAGAAGTAAATTCTTTAACCTTAGTTAGGATTCGTAATCTTCCACTGCTATCTCGCCCTGTCTCGTGATGACAAAACAATTCAATGATATTTGGGGAAGAACACGTACGTAATTCTTCTCTATTAGTGATTTAATCACATGCTCTAACGATAGCTTCGATTTATTCTTTCTGATTTTGGATAGAAGCTCTCCCTTTGTGATGACCTTAGCTCTATACACGTATTTCAGAACTTCGTATTCTTCTTTACTCAGCATGCTCCTCCACCAGCATATGTCTTGCAACCACCTTCGCCTTCTCTTTTCCTGCCAACACTTCACCTATCTTCATAGCAAACAGAAACACATCTCCTGGTCCTCTTGCAGTTATGATATTCTTACATCTTATTACTCTGCCCTCTCTAGGTCGAGGTATTAACTTCTCCATTCCAGGATAGATCGTTGCTATCTTATCATCGAGAATTCCAGCCTTTGCTAGCACATAGGGTGCCGCACAGATTGCTGCAATGAGTTTACCTTCTTTCTCGAACTCCCTCACGATATCCAGTACTCTTGCTGAGTTAGCTAGATTCTTATATCCGGGGTCTCCTCCTGGTAGAATCAGAGCATCATACGCTTTGATATCAACCTCATCTAACCTACAATCTGCAAGGATCCTTAGACCATTTCTACTTTCGACTACACTCGAACCCAGGCCAGCCAAGGTAACTTCAATTCCACATCGTTTGAGAAAATCAAAGGTAGCAACGAGCTCGGTTTCTTCAAACCCATTAGCTACTACAAAAAGCACTTGCATACTCTCTCTTTAGGAGAAGATTAAGTTAAATGTTTTGATCATCAGCTAGTTCGAACTTTTTTAAGAGTATAGAGTAAGGTTAGAGCATGCCGGTCATCGGAGTGAACTTCACCTCCATAACAGCTTCCAACAAGAGGAAGGCTGTTAAGGGAAAGATAAGTGTATCATCTAGACCGGAAATAAAATCGGTTGAGTATAGAGAAATAACCTCTCCTAAACTAGAAAACATCCTTGCAATAGGTTTTTCCTTCGTCACATCCTATGAACCTGATCTTGGAAAGATAGAGATCAACGGAGAACTTTTATATCAGCATCCAGAAGCAAAGGAGCTCGAGAAAAAGTGGAAGAAAGAGAAGGAATTACCACCAGAAGTTACAGTAGAGATTCTCAACTTCGTCTTGAGAAGATGTCTCGTAAAGGCAGTCGCTCTAGCAGATGACCTCCAATTACCTCCGCCACTTAATCTTCCCGTTCTTAGACGACGTTGAGAATTTCGAAGCCAACTAGCTCTTTGCCATTGAGTGAAAAGTCTTTGGACTTGTTTTTGATGAATATAAGATTTCCTTTTACGCCAATAACCCTACCTTCTAGTTTCATCCCTCTTTTCGGTCTGATTAACTCCATTTGCTTGGATGGGAGGTTGTAGAAACTTCGCAAATCGAATATCTCAGGAAAGACTAAGTAAGGTCCCACCTTTCTATCTCCCTTTAAGAGTTCTAGCGAGTTGAAGATTCGGCTTATCGCAACTTGTGGGGAGGCTATTTTTTGTTTGGCCTTCTCCTTTGTCCTCACCCTATCAACTATTTCGAGTTTCTCCTTGATGTATTGTTCTAGACTTCTCGCCACCTTACCATCCCTGACCTTTGCTATCTTCGCAGCAAAATCACATCCTTGTTCTATCAATCTCAACCTTAGTCTTGGTTCTTTCGAAATTCCCACCTTCAATATATCACCGAAGATTGCTAGATAGATCGAGTACTCCTCTTTTTTGCAAATTTCTCTCCTCTTTTTTAGTAAGCATCTCTCTCCAGTACAACTAGCACACTTCAGATGCTCATCTAAGCTCATACAAAGTTCACATTGGTAGGAGTCCTTAACCTTTGCTTGCTTAGGACACGGAACCCTAGTTTCATCCTTGAAGTAACCTATGCAGTATCTATTTCCTAGTTTGAATTTGATGTCCTGGTTCATGAGTGGGATGGAGAACTCTTTCTTATCATCAGCCAACATCAAATGGGGCTCGTAATTTCTCCAGAAGAGATTAATTATTCTAATTGGCATGTACTACTCTTTTGGCACAAAACAGAATAAACTTTATGGAAGAAAGTCCTGATTACTTATCTTCTCTGGAAGGTAAACCTCGCTTACGAATCTCAATCCCTTTGCAGCAAGAGATTCGAGCTCCGCTTTGTATCCCTTCTCGAGCATGAGCTTTATTTCTCTTTGCCAAAGAGCATGTTTAAACCATCTGTACCGACTAAGTTCTTTTGCTCTCTTGAGGTCATAGTCTGTAGCCTTTATAGTCCACTTACGTAATTCGTACTTTATAACATCTGTCATGCTCAAACCTATGAACTTAGCTTCTGGGGTCGCAAGTTGGGATGATATGTAAGCTAGGTTCATGGATCCTGATTTGATCACACTGTAAATGTACCATCCATAAGGGTCGCTATCCGTGAATACGTAGACCGGTAAGGAGAATTCTTCATGGAGTCTCCTTATGAAACGTCTCGCCCCTCTAGCTGCTTGACCTTTGGTTGAGATTAAGATGCATTTGTGCTTGAGCCAGAACTTGTCTTCATTAAGTCTCTCCCATATGGCATCTTTTTCTACTACAAGTACAAAGTCTGCCTCAACACGCTTGAACTTGATATCCTCGACGTTACTTGGAATGTGCCATCCACCAGATCCTAGTCTATCCAAATGTATCGTGTCTCCTGCATCCACGATCGTAACTCTACCTACTACCCTACCTTTAGGATCTGCATTTAGATGAAGCTGTTCTCTGAGCAGGTCCAACATCACTTCTAGATCTTCTATCACGGCATTGCTCTCATGCTCCTCGTCAAATGTATTTTCCTTACTTCCAGGCAACGTATACTTCAGGTTGTAGAAGAGTTCTCGTAGGCTCGTATGAATTCCTTCCTCTAATAGTTCCTTGCATTTGGCTGCGACCAACAACGTCTGCATGAACTTCTTCGCATGTGCCACGTTGAGAAAATAGCGTTTCGCGGTCTTATTACCAAGTCTTATCAGCTTCGTTCGTTCGTCGTAGATTATGTTAGAAAGGGATCTTATGGGTATGGATAAATATGGATTTTCCCTTCGCCTTAATTGGTCTAGTAATTCTCTTCCCAACGCGACTAACTTCTTCTTAGCATCGACTCTCATGGAATCACGGTATTACTCTAAGTATATTCCCGGTTTAAATTCCTTAGCACGAGAAGCCTTGCCCTTGGGATCATACACATCTTCTTCTCCCACTTTGTATATCCTAACTTGCTTTTCCAATACTCTTTCTAAGTATTCAGAATTCTCCTCTATGTACCTCTTTTCATCATCAGTGAGACAGTAGATATACACGGTCTTTGCCTGGGGAGAGAACTTCATAACGTTTTTCACATCATCTATCAGTGATCGAAACGCTTCTTCTAATGCTATTACCTTTTCATCGAACTTTTCGACTTCAACTTTCGGAAACTCTTGAAGTGCAACGAATCCATCACCACCAATTCTATGCCAAAGCTCCTCACAGAGATGTGGAAGTAATGGTGTTAGGAGCTTAATTAACGTTGTGAAAACATAGGTAAGAGTATCTCTATTACAATTCTCTATCCCGCCATTTCTTTTGATGTATTCCTCTAATTCATTAAGAAAATCGAAAGCTAATAGTTGAGTCACTGTTCTGAATTTCAAATTCTCATAGGCTTCTTGACTTCCTTCTATTATCTCTTGTAACTTCGCTTCTAAGTAAGCGTCTAATAGCTTTCGTTGGGTTCGCTTAGTTTTCTTAATCTTATTTGCAATTTCAAAAAGTCTGTTGACTCGTTTCAAGAAGGAATCCAGTCGCTTCTCCCTCCAGTCTGCATCTTCTAAACCTTCTGCGGATGAGATCAGATTAACCCTTACTAAATCACTACCATATTTCTCCAAGGCGACCCTGAATGGTATCACATTTCCCAGTCTCTTACTCATCTTCTCTCCTTCGACCTTCACAAACCCATTGACTGCTACAGCCTTGGGCCAGTACTTTTGATTCCATATGGCAACGTGGTGGAAGAGGAAGAACGTTAAATGATTCTGCACTAGATCTTTTCCAGACCCTCTCAGATCTACTGGATAGAAGTATTCGAATTCTCTTCTCATTTCTTCTAACGTGTCTAGATCTAAACCACTTTCCTTGCTCACTTGTTTGGGATCTCCCTTACCTAGGAAGATGTAATCGAAGACCGCATTGGTAAGCTTATCGGCATTTATGTTCCTTTCGTTGATTATCCTAGCTATCGTATAGTATGCCATGTAGATTGTAGAATCGCTCAAAGTCTCCACTATCCATTCCTTATCCCATGGGAGCCTCGTTCCTAACCCGGTTTTTCGTGTACATGCCTTATCTTCTAGCCAATCTATTGTATTCAAGAACTGTTGCCTTATCTCTTCGGGGTAGAACTTCATTCTCTCCACGCATTTTCTTACCTCTTCCTTCCATTCAGGAAGCGAAAATTTGAGGAACCATTGGTTTTCTAGGACCTTTACATGACATCTAGTTCTACATCTGCAAATCACGGTGCCAGTAGGTTCATAGAGCGTAGCAAGGGCTCCTTTGCTACGCAACTCTTCTAGAATCTCTTGTTTCACCTCCTTTACTGACTTACCAGCATATCTTCCGCAATTTTCCCGTAATTTGCCATGATAGAATTCCTTTTTGTACAAATCCTCCGTTGCCTTGTCGAGTTTCTCGGTTTCTTCTTGCGAACTTATAGCGAGCTTCTCGACTTCGTCTTTGGCTGGATGTTCACCGTAGCCTTTTACTTCTATGATAGAAATCGGCTCTAAGCTGTCTACTATTTCTTCTATTCCGAACTTTTGCTGAACATCTCTTCTTTCCTTCAGCTCTTGAAGCGCTATCCAATCGTAAGGTGCATGAGAAGGAACGCTCATCACGACCCCAGTAGCACTCTCTGTCTCTACGAAGGAAGCGGGCAAGATGGGAACCTTAGCATGAGTGATAGGATTCTCGACGTATTTTCCTACCAATTCTTCTACCCTAACTTCCTTGAGGATGTTAACGGAATATAACTGGTCCTCTAATTTCGCTACGGTCTCCTTACTAACGATCCACTTCTCTCCGTTTACTTCTGCTAACACGTAAGTTCCCTTTGGATTTATCCATAGATTAGTCACTCCAAATATGGTTTCTGGTCTAAGAGTACCACAAGGTAAGAAGATTTCTTCGTTAAGTAGACGGAACTTCAAGAGAGAGAACTCTACTATGGTCTCTCCTTCACCAACCAATCTATCGTGATCTCCGGTGGGTGATTGACATCGCGGACACCATATGACCGGATGCGTTCCCTGAGTAACGAATCCCTTTTCCCTCAGCTTCTCGTATTGCCATTCTATGAAGCGGCAGTATTGTGGAGTTATTGCAGTAATAAATGTACGTCTCCAGTCTATACTAAGACCAGCTAGCTTAAGATCTTCGATCCATCGCCTCATCCAATACCTCGCTACGAACTCCGGTCCCTTCTCTATGAATTCCTGGAGTAATTCGTCTGTGGCTCCATAGAGTTTGAATGCCTCTACTTGAGATGGATCACCCTCCTTCAATCTCTCTACTGCCCCTACTATTGGCTCACCGGTTGCATGAAATCCCTGGGGATAAAGGACGTTGAAACCTTGCATCCGCTTGAATCTAGCATAGCTATCTACTCTGAATGCTGAAAACATATGACCAAGATGGGGACCTCCATTGACGTAAGGATAAGGAAATGTTATGAAGAACTTGGGTCTTGCAGGATCTACATTTGCTTCAAAGATGTGATTCCTTTCCCATTCCTCCCTCCACTTCGCTTCTATTTGTTTTATCGCTCCGTAATCCACTTCCATAAGCTTTTTGCCCACTTAACTTTTAAGTTAGATTAGAACGAGAAGTTTAGTCTGATGTATTTCCCCTCTCTCCTAGCTATACCAGCATCGATTAACTCACTTAAGTAATCTTTTTCTCCTCCCTTAGAATTCGCTTCAAAGGTTAGCTTAGAATCTCCATCTAGTAATTTTTGGATAAGTTCGTAGAGTACTTCCAGATCTAGGTTTGATGAGTCAGAATTATCGAAATCGAGTGGAGTGGGAAAAATAGACAGTGGATAGATCTTAGCCAGTGAGATTAGGGATCTCACCCTGAATAGATTGCCTTCAGTTAACTCCACCTCCAATCCAATTTCTTGCCCCTTTCTAACTAGCTTTGAATCGATATGGAAAAGTTCCAACATCTTCCTAACTATTTGGAGCTCGTCATTCCTGAGGCTCCGAAGTAGTTCGACCTTCTCCGTTCCTGAAGTAGGAATTTCGTCTAGTTTAGTTGTGAGGAAGCCAGAAAGAAACATCGCTACTAATGGTATGTCATCTTCTCTTAACCAATTCGGTAACCTAAGATTACCGAAATCATCAACCAACCCCAGTAGTTTCAATAGTTTTGGAAATACATTATCCTCCAAAACTAGTTCGAATGTGCTTTTCCCGTTATCGTTAACAGCAGTCAAGTTAGTGTTCACTTGGAATCGTCTTAGTCGCTCTCGAAGCACCTCTAACACTAATCTATCTTCACTCTCTATGACGATCTTATTTGAGATCCGAGCCCCATTTCCAAAGAGAAATCCTGCTATCTCAGTTAGTGTTAGCATTTCCTCAGATGTGTTTAGTAATGGTAGTAATTTCCTCTTTTCGAGCCAAGAGAGAACATCCTCGTTAGACACGCTGTTACGATCTAGGAGTACCTTAGTGCTAACACATTCCTTATTCAAGGTTCTAGGAAGGACCGTGAATTCGTAGCTCTTCGGACTAAATCTTCTAATGAATTCCTTCAATATCCTAATAGGTGTTCCTGTACAAGCATAGATATCTAATACGAGCAGGCCTATCTCAGGAAACGTGTTAACGATTATGTGTGAATCCGAAATGATTGCTATCGCAGTAATTCCTCCTCCCCCACCTTCGAATTTCTTAGATACGTATTCGAGTAATCTCATCCTTCCGAGTACTATGGAAGCTAGAATAGTCGAAGTTACAAACTTTTCATCAGCAAGTAGGTAAGGATCGCAACCCAACAATTGTGCATAAATGCTCAGATGAACATCAAAGGAAATCTTACCTAGATTAGACTCGGAATGTACACTCCTTCTGCCATTCTGCCAGTTTTGGATTAGCTTCGTCATCTTCGCTAATAGCTGTCACCTGCGATTTAATTATTCTCGTATGTTTTATTTTTATGTCTTTTTTAGTGGGAATTGTAGGTAAACCAAACGCAGGAAAGTCTACATTCTTCAAAGCTCTCACACTAAATGAAGTCAAGATTGCTGATTATCCCTTCACTACAATATCCCCTAATTTAGGTACAAGTTTTGTTACTACTCCTTGTCCCTGTAAGGAATTAGGAGTCTCGTGTACCCCTAGAAACTCTATCTGCAAGGATGGGATCAGATTTGTTCCTGTTAGTCTCATGGACGTTGCTGGTTTGGTCCCCGATGCACACAAAGGAAGGGGATTGGGAAACAAGTTCCTTGATGATCTCAGAAGAGCTGAGGTCTTAATCCACGTAGTTGATTGTTCTGGAACCACAGATAGCGAGGGAAATCCTACCACTAATTACGATCCTTCGGAAGACATCCTCTGGTTAGAGCAGGAAATTGATTTATGGTTCTTGGATGTAGTGAGAAGAGGACTGAAACGATATGAGCGCCACTTAAAGCATAAACAAGTCGATGTAGTTGATGTGTTATCCGAACAACTGAGTGGCCTCGAGATAGGAAGAGACACGTTATTGACTCTCGTCAACAAATTTGGCGAAGAATCCATCCTAACGAATTTAGAAGAATTCGTTAGGGAGCTCAGAAGGAAAGCGAAACCCATTCTCATCGCCGCTAATAAGATGGATCTTCCCTCCTCAGAGGATAATTTTGAGAAGTTAAAGCAGAGATTTCCCGATAGAGCTATAGTTCCCTGCTCTGCTGAATACGAACTAGCTCTTAGACTGGCATCACGGAAAGGGTTAATTTCATATGTTCCTGGGAGTAACAGGTTCGAAGTGATCGGTGAGCTCTCTACTGAGCAGAAAAAGGCATTAGCTAAGATCGAAATCTATCTAGAGAAATTCGGAACTACAGGAGTACAGGATGCCCTCAATAAGGCTGTCTTCGACCTAGCAAATATGATAGTAGTGTATCCGGTGGAGAACGAGTACAAGTTCACGGACTCAAAGGGGAATATATTGCCAGATGCTATTCTCATTCCAAATGGCTCCACACCTAGAGATCTTGCCCTAAAGATCCACGAGGAGTTAGCAAAGCATTTCATAGCTGCTATCAATGCTAAGACGAAACAAAGGCTATCAGCTTCTTCCTCGCTCCGAAATGGAGATGTGATAAAGATAGTGGCGGGAAAGTAGTGGTTTTAATCTCTGTTACCAAACTTCTTTCATGTACACGATAGAGCGATTTGAACATGAGTGTAAGAAGGCCGTCGAGTCTATCATCAGTAAGAGAGTGGAGTTAGAGATTCCTCCCTCGGAGATAGGCGCTTTGTTCGCTATGCCATGTCATCGTCTCTCGGAGAATCCCGAAGGATTCGCGAAGGAGTTGGTAGATCGGTTAGAATCTCTCGAACTCGATTTGATAGGAAAAGTAGAAGCACGAGGTGCTTATGTCAATTTCTTTCCGAATGAGAAGTTCTACGAAGCTGTCGTCAAGGAAATACTTCAGAAAGGGCCTAATTACGGTAGTAGGAAGAAGAAAGATGAAGTTATAGTCATAGATTTCTCTTCCCCTAATGTGGCAAAACCCATGAGCGTCGGACATTTAAGAAGCACCATAATAGGACAAGCCCTTTATAACATATTGACATTCTTAGGGTACAAATGCATAGGGGATAATCATCTAGGTGATTGGGGTACACAATTCGGCGCATTATTAGCCGCTTTCGAAATGTGGGGAGATGAGAACGAATTAGAGAGAAATCCCATTCAACATCTATTCGAGTTGTATGTGAAGTTCCATGAAGAGTGTGAAAAGAACGAAAAACTGAGAGAGTTAGCAAGAGAAAAGTTCAGATTGCTTGAAACTGGTAGTCAAAAAGAGAGGGGATTGTGGAAACGTTTCGTCGATCTAAGTCTACGAGAGTTTCAGAGAATCTACGACCTCTTGGATGTGAAGTTCGACTATGTTCTCGGTGAAAGCTTCTACTACTTGCGTGCGAAACAACTTGTTCAAAGAGCCTTAGAGCAAGGTATTGCTAAGGTGAGTGAGGGAGCTGTCATAATTCCATTGGAAGAGTATGGATTACCACCCTTAGTTATCCAGAAATCCGATGAGACCACATTATATTCCACTAGAGATCTCGCGACGATAGAGTACAGACTAGAAGAGTTCTCGCCGAGCAAGATAATCTACGTCGTTGGTGCTGAGCAAAAACTCTACTTCAAACAGCTATTTGTTGCAGCAAGAAAATTGGGAATGGACTGTGATTTCGTTCATGTAGATTTCGGTTTGGTTACAATCGGTGGAGAGAAGATGAGCACAAGACGTGGTAAGGTAGTTCTCTTAGAGGACTTACTCCTCAAGGCCATAGCAAGAGCCAAAGATATAATAACTGAGCGAAATCCATCCCTAGAGAATGTTGATGAAGTAGCCAAATTGGTTGGTATAGGGGCGGTAATCTTCAACGATCTAAAGGGGGATAGGATCCAGCAAGTTGATTTCGACTTAGAGAGGATGTTGAACTTTGAGGGAGATTCCTGCCCATACGTTCAATATGCTTACGTAAGAGGAAGATCTATCCTAAGAAACGCAGGAATGGAGAAGGAGAAGGTAAGTCTAGAATCGATAAAGCTTACTTCCGATTACGAAAGGAAGCTGATAGAGCTCCTCAGCTTCTTTCCAAGAATCGTTAAGCTAGCCGCCGAAACTCTGAAACCACATTACATAGCCCAATATCTCCTAGATGTAGCTGAATCTTTCAACTCATTCTACACCCATTGTCGTGTGATTGGGAGCTCTAATGAAGCTACTCGGCTAGCGATCGTTGAGGCTACCACGCACGTGTTGAAGAATGGGCTTGCTCTTCTCAATATAAAGGCTCCAGAAATGAT
Organism: uncultured archaeon; assembly: GCA_964623045.1. GTDB lineage: Archaea > Aenigmatarchaeota > Aenigmatarchaeia > GW2011-AR5 > JAHLMP01 > CAZUUD01. The sequence goes on from CAZUUD010000003.1 coordinate 24,545, forward strand.
GTAGAAATGCGAGAGCTACTGTTTGGGGCCTTCGTAGGAACTTGCTTGGCGTCCCTCGCATTCCCAATTATATACTTCTTCGGAGAGAGCAAGATCACTATAACGATCCTTCTCTACTTCTTCCCAGCTATTGGCGTAGCATGTGGCTTGGTTATGCGCTCCTTAGGAGGTAGTCCTAAACCTAGTCCCAAAAGTAAACGCGTCGTGCTAGTTTCTTCGGACAATTGCGTCTATGAGGGAGAGATATCGAAAGATGAAAAGAATCTATTAGTTCTCGAGAACGTCGTGAGAAAAGATCTTTCTCCTCCGCTGAGAATAGCAAAGTTACTCATTTCTAAGGAAAGAGTGGCAAAACTAGAATTTCTCGCCTAGCAAGTTACGATACCGTTCTCAACATCGCTTTCTTTGTACTCACAGAAGAATATTAGTCTGCCTAACTCATCCCTGAGTTCTGCTCTATCTCCTTCACTATTCCAAACGCCTGTAGACTTTTTGGATTCCCAATACAACACTTCACATTCTCCGACCAGAGTTTCGTTCTCTTTTCCAGAATAGTGGCTATACACTCTAATGCACTCCCCAACTCCTAGTTCTAGCTCAGGAAAGTCAAACGTAGCTCCTGTAGCGTCCGATAGCGTGTAACCGCTTAAATTAATTGGATTCTCCCCAACGTTGCGTAACTCTACAAACTCGGGTGCGTCAATCTTTAGCTTTACTATCCAAATTGGACTTCTGAGTCTTGCCAATTTTTTAAGAAGAGAGAACAAGGTAATGTTCACTTCTTCGTATCTTGCCTCAAGTGAGCTTTCATCTGGGGAGAATTTCTCAACTGTTAGCTCACCGTTGCTCATGGACTTTCTCAGCCATCCAACACTACTAGAGAAATTCTCCTCTAGTAATGTTGGTGTTTGGAGAATGCTAAGTTTTCCTTTGGGTGTCTCTACTGTCGTAAGTACGTGATCAAACGTGCTTTCTACGCTTATCTTCCCCTCATCAGTCTCCAAGACTTCTAAGGTCCTATTGAAACCTTGCTCGTGAACGTAAAGACCAAATGGGGTTTTAATTCTTTCCCTTATGAATTCTTGCGTATAGGCTACAGTCCTTTCCGTAGTAAGATTTGCGTTCGGTGCAACTGCTGACACCTCTTCAGAAAAGAGAGCTACACTAGCGCCTGTAAGATGAGAACTCACTAGTGGAAAGCTCAGAGTAGCAAAGAGTGTAGGTAAAAGAAGCAAGAGATCATTTGAATTCATGACTTTACTTCCATTATACTCAAATTCTTATTAAAGCTTGAGCAAACTCATTAACGAGATTATGCGCATAGTCCCTGACACATCGATAATAATAAAGCGAACGCTTTCACAACTTCTAGAGGAAGGTAGAATCAAAGTAAAGGAAATTCTCATACCTAGATTCGTCATCGAAGAGCTACAATCGCAAGCCAGCAGAGGATTGAAAATAGGATTTGAAGGTCTCGAAGAGATAAAACACCTACGAGAACTAGGAGAGAAGTTGGGATTTAAGGTCGAGATAAAGGGTAGACTACAGACATTAGAGGAGATAAAACTGGCGAAAAGTGGAAGAATAGATGCCTTGATCATAGAGTTCGCTCGTGAGGAAAAAGCGGTTCTCTACACATGTGACATGGTTCAAAGCCTGGTAGCGGAGGCGGAAGGTGTCGAGACAGTCTACATCAGACCCTATGAGGAAAAGAGGCTAACCATCGAATCTATGCTCACAGAAGACACTCTCTCCTTACATCTCAAAGAGAAAGCCCCACCCATGGCTAAGCGTGGTAAGCCTGGAAAGTTCAAGCTGGTGAAGTTGAGAGAAGAGCCACTAACAGCCGAGGAGCTTGAGGGAATTATTGAAGAAATAATGGAGGCTGCAAGATACCAAGAAGATGCTTTTATCGAATTGACCTCAAGAGAAGCGAGTGTAGTTCAGTTGGGAAACATGCGGATCGCAATTGCGAGGCCACCTTTTAGCGATGGTATCGAAGTCACTGTAGTTAGACCTATCGTGAAACTCACGTTGGATGACTACAAACTCTCCGAACAACTCAAACAACGAATCGAAAAGGGCGAAGGAATAATAATAGCTGGTCCTCCTGGTTCTGGAAAATCAACCCTAGCATCAAGCATAGCTGAGTTCTACCGAAGTTTGGGAAGGGTCGTGAAAACCATTGAGCAACCAAGGGATCTTCAAGTAAGCGATGAGATAACTCAATACACTAAGCTTCATGGAAGCGTAGAGAAGACCGCTGAGCTATTACTTCTCGTGAGACCAGATTACACGATATTTGATGAAGTTAGAACTAGTGGCGATTTTGCGACCTTCGTGGATATGAGGCTTGCAGGAATAGGAATGGTTGGCGTAGTCCATGCTAGTTCTGCTATCGATGCTATTCAGAGACTTATAAGGAGGGTCGAGTTAGGTATGATCCCCCATGTAGTGGATACGGTGATATTCGTAAAGGATGGTGAGATAAAGGAAGTGTATAAGCTAGAATTGGTGGTAAAAATTCCTACTGGAATGGTCGGAGAAGACTTCATACGCCCGGTAGTTGAGGTGAGGGATTTCGAAACTGATGAACTCAAATACGAGATCTATACATTTGGAGAGGAGAATGTGATTGTAGAAGTGTCCGAAGTTGGTGGAAGATCTCCCCTGGAGAGGCTTGCTGCTGAGCGAATTCTCCAAGAGATCAAGAAGTTTGATAAGAAAGCTGAAGTAGAGCTTAGAGGAAATAAAGCGGTAGTCAAAGTGAATGGAGATGTCATACC
>CAZUUD010000003.1:27340-29627 GCA_964623045.1 uncultured archaeon
ATACCCAAGCTGATAGGTAAGAGAGGAAAAACCATATCGAAGCTTGAAGAGAAATTGGGTATTAGAATCGAGGTGATACCTAAAGGTGGTTTAGGAAGAAGAGTAGAGTTTAGCTATAGAGAACTCGGAAAGAACTTGGTCTTTTCATTCCCTTCCGAGTTGGTTGGGAAGAACGTGAGTTTTTACGATGGTGAAGAGTGTATTGCAACGCTTCTAGTCGGTAAGAGAGGGGAGATAAGACTTCGGAAGGATAGTGAGATAGGCAGAAGAATACTATCGGCCTTGCTCAAGTCGAAGCTTAGCATCCACGCAGTTACCTGATCACCTGCAGATCCTAGATTCTCCCCAAAGTCTGAAGAAATAGCCCTTTGCTTCCTTTGCAAAGTCTTCGGAACCCAATAGGATGTTGAGTTCTCTATTTAGATCTAAAGAATAATACTTCCAGTTGCTCGATCCTACCAATACATACTTTCCGTCTACTATCATCGCCTTTGCATGAAGTGCACCTCTACCGTGGTCGAATAACCGAGCATCTACCCCATGCTCTCGTAGCTTGGTACATGTAAACCAGTTATGTTTAGCCAGGTCGTCCCATCCTTTTTCTAATAGTACTCTGACATTGACCCCGCGTTCTGCAGCATGCATGAGCTCCTCTACCAGTTGGGTTGAGCTATCTTCTTCGTACTTTGGAATGTACTCCATGGAGTACATTAGCACTAGGATTTCCTCTTTAGCGTTTCTCACTAATTCTCTAGCAACGGGAAAGTATTCTCTATCCTCTACCAACTCTAACTCATATTGGGAAACAAGGAAGTAGCCTGTAGTAGAGGCGAAGAAGAGGACCAATACCAGAGATGTCAATAGAATTAGTTTACTTTCCATGAGCTTAGATAGTAAGAGGTTTTTAACTAATTTTCATCATGGATCTAATTCATAAACGCCCCCGTAGCTCAGCCTGGATAGAGCGACGCCCTCCTAAGGCGGAGGTCGGGGGTTCGAATCCCCTCGGGGGCATGGGAATATGGGAGAGCTCATATGCTATCGTGGAATTTGGATCCCTAGCCTAGAAGCATTCGACGAGGACTTCAGAGAATTCATTCAGCCCTACAAGAATCGCTTATTAGAGGCTGAGAGGAAGTGGTTGAAGAACCTTGGAAATGTAGGAGAGCTTTCGAAGGCCCTCGAGGCATACAATAGAGCTTGCGAAGAGTACATAGACCAACATTACGATAGGATTTCAAAAGACCCGCGTGTCTTAGGTTGTCTTCCCTTTTAGCAATTTAAGCTCCTTTCCTATCTCCAACCATGCCCAAGCCCAGATTAGGCACTCGAATGCCCGTATCAGATCTCCCTTCTCGAAAAAGTGTTTGGAATCGGAGAAATAAGCCCCAGCATTCTCTAACATTTCCTTTCCATTCTGAGAGGTAGCTCGAACCCTTCTCAGTTCCTGGTCTAATCTTCTTGACCACTTCTCTATCTCCTCTTTGAGCTTCTCTTCGAGATTACTCATAACATTTAAATCACGTCCAAAGTGAATAAATCAAATCGGAAGGCTAGATATGCGATTCGCCTTAATCTCGTTTTGGATGCTCATCGCATTCGCTTCCTTCGCAACAGCAGCAACGCTCAAGGTGATCAACGAGAGCATCACCGTGCCCACCTATTCCAACACGAACACTTACGTTAAACTTCTCAACCTGTCCTTCAATCTGACGGGGATCAATTCAGTTAGCATCACATCGATAAACGTCACATTCAACTCAACCACTTCAATAAACGCGAGCATAACGAATCTCACCGTATGTGCGTTGAATGAAACTTCTGCAATTGCGTGTAGCTCCACCTGGAGTGGTAATACGACTGTGCTCAATATGAACTACGAGATAACAAATGCTACTGAGAAAACGCTTTACATAGCATATTATGTTAACCGTAGTTCTGCGAATTTGAGTGTAGTTCACGGACTGAACGTTTCCTTATATATTTTCTCGAACGAGAGCATAACGCTAAACGATACCTCCGTCCTCAAGGATAACTCAATTTTTCCCTTATCTTCGCAGTTCACGCAGATTCAGGACTTGCATGCAGTAGCAGAAATAAGACCGCATTACGTTGACACGAACGTAACGAATCAAAGCTTCGTCTACACACTTACTCTCACTGGTTTGGATGCTGCAAATAAAACAGCAATAAGAGTGCCGGATGCATTTACAAATGTTAATCTTGTTGATTGTTTTTACACAATGAAAGATGGCAGAAATGCTTCTGGATGCAGCGGTGTATGGAC
>CAZUUD010000004.1:0-6368 GCA_964623045.1 uncultured archaeon
GAATTCCTCATCTACCTCAACCCTTACCCAATGGAATGTAACAGGCTTCACGTAGGCTGCCACGTCTTTGTCACGTTCGCTTCTCAACTCTACGTGTCGAATGAAGAGAGAGCGTTTGATCTCTGCTATTCGTTCTGGAGTTGAGCCAGGAGATGCCGTTAGGCCCAAGATTCTACCTCTTCCCTTCGTGGCCTCGAAGAATGCTTTTGCTACATAGGTGTAAGCGTAATTTCCCACAGCATGCTGAGCCTCATCGACTATGAGCAATGCAAATCTCGCGAGCTCAATTCGGCCAGCTTCCACATCGTTTCTTATGCACTGGGGGGTGGAGAAGATTATATCTGCTTGCTCATAAAGCTTAGCCCTCCGCTCGGGTCTTATCCTTCCAGTTACGCTCACGAGATTCAGGCCCAGCTTGAGGTATTCCTCGAACTTACGTCTATGTTGCTCTACTAGTGGTCTAGTTGGGGCTAGGAATAGGATCTTGGAGTTGGGATCTCTATCTAGAATTTTAGTAGTCACCAAAAGAGCTATGATCGTCTTTCCCAGTGCAGTTGGAAGTACTACTAACGTGTTGACGTTAGCAGCTACGTTTGCTATTCGTTCTTGGTACTCACGCCTCTCTATGGCGTTTTCCTTGATCCATCTATTGACTAAGTACTCTACCATGAAATAAGCATTTGGAGAAAAGCTAAAACCTACTTCTCGCTTTCCTCCATTTCCTTGGCCTTCGCCTCCACCTTCTCTAGAATGCCTAGTGCTTGGGCTATTTCCTTATACCTGTTCCTTATCGTTACCTCGGTAACCCCTACAACATCTGCTATCTCTCGTTGGGTCTTTCGCTCGTTGTTGAGAACACTGGCAATGTAGATCGCGGCTGCAGCACAACCACATGGACCCTTTCCGGAAATCACATCTTTCTTCATAGCCTTCTTGAGGATCTTAACGGCAAGGACTTGGGTGGAGTCCTTCAAGCCCAACATGCTAGCAAAACGAGGAATGTAACTATCTGGCGTTGCAGGTAGGATGCGAAGGTTCAGCTTCCTAGCGATGTAGCGATAAGTTCTGCCTAACTCACGCTTGCTTATACCACTAGCCTGGGCTATCTCGCTAAGCGTTCTAGGAGTTTTGTATTCGCGAGCCAATGCGTAGACTATGGCAGCTATTATTGCTTCTATGCTCCTACCTCTCACCAAACCTCGCTCTAACGCCTTCTCATATAGTTCTGCTGCTTCCTCATGCAGAGTCCTAGGAAGACCTAGATAGGATACTATTCGCTCCAGTTCTCCCAAAGCGAAGCTTAAGTTTCGGTCCTTCGAAGTGAGCAATCTTTTCTGCCATTTCCTCAGCCTAAAGAATCTACTTCGCTCCTTCGCAGGAACCTTGAACAATTCGGTGACACCTTTTCCTATCTCAGTACTCAAACCCTTATCGTGACGTCTGCTAGTGAGAGGTGCACCAGTTCGGGAGCGACGCGAGAGTTGTTCGCTATCGAAGGCCCGCCAATCCTGTGTGGTATCGATCATGCTTTCTTCTACCACGAGACCACACTTGGCACAGATGAGTTCTCCCCTTACTTCATCTTTATAGAAATGCCTTGATCCACATTCTGGACAACGTAAGATTCCAGGAACTAGGCCTGTCGAGACTTCGGCAGCTTTAGCAGCGGTCTTCTTCCTTCTCTTCTTCTTAGTAGTTGATCGCTTCTTAGTCTGCTTTTTAGTCTTCCTAGTGCGCTTCTTCTTAGCCATATTTATCACCGGGAGAATTTTATCTCTCCCTAGTGAAAACTAACGTGTAAATATGATGCCGTGGAATCCTTTTAAAGATTTCTATACTTTACAACATACTTTAAATCGGATATTCTAAGTGCTAAGTTTCTTTAACGCTAGCCTAACGTCACGAGCAAGTACGGTTCTCCTCCCAGCAAAACTGCAGAATTCGACAGCGGTAGAGGCTATTTCCCTAGCCTCACTCTCCAAGATGAAACGAAGCTCCTCGAGTGCGTCACGAGAAATTCTCTTTACCCTACATCGCTTCGCAAGTCTCCTCAACGAGAGTATGGAGAGGAAGGGCATATCAGCTCTTACCTTTCAGCTCACCGATCAAGTTAGTGAGCTCTCTAACGTTCTCTACTAGGCTAGGTAGAAATTGTTTGAAGGCTTTTTCCAGGGCATTTATTCTAGCTTCTAGATCTGCGAATTTGCTTTCTAGTTCATCAAGCTTTCTCTTCACTTCACCTTCTTCTCTTTCGCTACCCAGTTCAGCTAGCTTAGCCTCTAACTCCTTCAATCCTCGCATAAGAGAACTTTGCTCTTCCCTCAACTCTTTCATCTCTCTTTCGAAAGCCTCCCATTTTTCGTTAACAACTCCTTCGACGAGCTCTTCTATAGTGACCTCTGGCTGAAGCTCCTCAGTAGGAAGGGCAAGTACATCACTCTCAGGGGTCTCGACGGGCGCTTCCTCCCCCTCAGAAGCATAGATATCTTCTATGGTCATGGTCCTCTTTTCCTCGGGCGGAGGAGTTCTAGGTATTTCTGTTCCTTTAGGGGCTTGAGAAGTTCCGACAGCACTTTTGAGGGTCTGAAGCAAGGCTCTTTCGATTTCTTCAAAACTAAAACCCCTTCGCTTGAGCTCATTAGTTATTTCTCTATCACTTAGTCCACGTTCCCGCATTCGTTGAACTTCTTCTATAGGAATGTAACCCTTACCTTTAGAACGTCTGAATAACGGCATCCACACCACGATGATTTCTTCTTCTAACCAATTTAAAAGTTAGGCAGATAGTTTGGATCTGAGCTCTTCTAAGGCGCGCTTGAGCTCCTGCTTGGTTACGAATTGCGATTGAATTGGGGAGAAGAGCGAGAGCATTGACTCGAGTTCTTTCAGATCGCTCTGCTTTGCCGCTTGCTTCACGAGCGATGCTAGCTTATCCATTTCACTTTCTAGAGTGACTATTCGCTCCGCCAGATTATGAATAGCAGCCTCTAATTCGACCAATCGCTTGCGTAGCTCCTTGGTTTGCTTGAAGCTACTATCTTCTAATCCACTCAATCTCGTATCTAGGGCTTGGACGCGTTGTTCGAGTATTCTCAGTCTCCTATCGCTCCTATTAGCACGACGAATTAGCTCTTGAAGTATGAGTTCTACCTTTCGCTCTCCCAACGGCATGGAAGATCAACAAGAAATTATTCTCTTCCTTAATATTTAGCTTTCTCTTCATACACACAAACGAATTGAATTTAACATACTAGCTCCATGAAGAAATTATGGTATGTGAGGCGGAATACGACGAGGATACTAGAACTCTAAGGGTAAACTGCTTGGGGTGCATCTACGGTTCTAGTATAGAAGATAGCGAGGTATGCATGGCAAGAACGATAGAGAAGCTAGTCGAATACAAGAAAGTGGAGCGCGTAATTCTGGCTGAAACGCGCGAGTATGAGTACGATTTCAGACAGACTAAGTTGCTGATGGAAATAGCGAATGCCATTCAACTAATAGACAGAAAACATCTAACCTCACTTCGAAATATCTCCATACCAGGTTGCGATCGCTGTGTTGCGAGAAGATTAGCGTTGCTTAGATCCATTCTCGAAATGCTTCGCTACGATCCTTACGAAGGCTACAAGCGATTGGTCCGCGAGATAAGACACATACAAACTAGGATGAAACGCGGTATAAGCGAGCGATGCCTAACTTGCTATACTCATTATCTTCGAAACTGTCTGCTTCCGATGAAAGCAATTCTTGAGAATTGCGAACTGATAAGGCTTGCAAAGGGGATAAAGGGCGCAAGGGGGAGAGCGATATATCGCGAGATCTTCTCTCCAACCATAAGGCCTAATTTCATGTTCACACGTTTCATGTCAGTTCCGCCCGCAAATGGGGAACTCGTAGATAGATATAGGGTAGGAGATTCTCTAGTTGAGATCTATAGGGTTCCGGGAAAGACGAGATTCGTCTATCACCTAACCCCACCCGAATTTAGGCTGAGTGAAGACGAGTACACGTTGCTTGATGCAGCCCGCCGCTATCTTGCTGCCCATCGCCCAAGAATACCAGAGCTAACGAGACCAGAGAGACTTAGGGAAACCTTCTTCAATATATCACGTGATCTGCTAGCAGATCTAGCTTCGCGATTCAACCTAACACTTAGCATTGAGAAACTCGAACAACTAGCAAACATACTAACGCGATATACTGCAGGACTAGGCATTCTAGAGCTCTTGCTCAGCGATGAGAAGATCCAAGACATAAGCGTTAACGCACCCATTGGAATAACGCCAATCTACATCTACCATCAGGATTTCGAGGAATGCGAAACTAATCTGATTCCAAGTAGAGAGGATGCCGAAGCCTGGGCTACTAGGCTTAGGTTGCAGAGTGGTAGACCACTAGATGAAGCAAACCCAGTTCTAGATACAGAGCTCCTAGTTCCAGGTGGAAGGGCAAGAGTATGTGCTATAACACGAACGCTCTCTCCTTATGGATTAGCATTCGCGCTTCGCAGGCATAGAGCTAGGCCATGGACCTTTCCGCTCTTCGTTGGAAACAAGTTTCTCTCTCCGCTAGCTGCTGGCTTACTTTGGTTCCTCATAGATAATGCAAGAACCATGCTCATAGCAGGTACGCGAAGTTCGGGAAAGACTTCTTTGCTAGGGGCGTGCTTGCTGCAGATAATGCCGAAGTCTAGGATAGTTATCTTAGAGGATAGCGTAACTGGAGATTGCGAACTCCTTCTGAAGCTAAATAGAGAGTTCAGGCGAGTTAGGATAGGAGAGTTCTTCGAAAGTCTAGCAAGGGAGCAAGGCTATCTGAAGTTGGAGAACGGGAGAGAGGTAATCTATCCCAACTCCGACATAGAGGTTTACTCCATAGATGAGAAGGGAAAATTAGTTCTCGCAAAGGCTTTGGCCTTCACTAGACACAAAACGAAAAAACGTATCTACGAGATAACCACGAGGACTGGGAGGAAGATAAAGGTCACTGAGGATCACTCCTTGTTCACGATTGGGGAGCAAAATATCATGCGAGAAATAAAGGCAAGCGAGCTAAAGCCTGGCGATTACCTAGCAGTTCCGAGGATCCTGAAGCTCGATTCAGGTTGTGATGAAGTGGATTTGCTGAGACTATTCGATGGGAAAGATTTCTTCGTTAGGGGAGAGAGATTGAGAAGTTTCATAGTCAAGAGATGGAAAGAAGTCAAGGAGGTGACGAGGAAGCTTGGCTACAGCAAGCACATGCCATCCTACTGGAAGCGAAACTCGGTCCTACCGCTTCCCGTGGCAAAGGCCCTTGGTCTAAAGGCAAGCGAGGACTTATTTTTGACCTCGCTGCGAAGGAGATCGGAGCTACCCACGAGGCTGAAGCTCGATGAGAAGCTCATGGAGTTCTTCGGGCTCTGGCTCGCAGAGGGATGCTATGATGGTGAGTTCTTGGTCTTAGTTTCGGGTAGCGATAGCTCATGTCAGAGCGTCGTGAAAGCCATAGCAAAGAGATTTGGAATAAATTACGATTTCCATAGAGATGGAATAACCCTTAGGCTGCACTCGAAGTTGCTTGTGGAGCTCATGAAGCGACTGGGCTTTCATGGAACCTCGAAAACCAAAAGAGTTCCCGATTTCGTCTTCACGCTCAAGCCAGAGCTTAGAGCTTCCTTGCTTCGCGGCATCTTTAGTGGAGATGGGTGTGTAGGCGATAAGGAAATAGTTATGTTTCTATCCTCTCCGAATTTACTGAAGGATGTGCAAACCCTCTTGCTAGGATTCGGCGTAGTCTCGCGAATAGGATGGAAGAGGAGAAAGGACGGGACCATGAGACTTTCCATCTCGTCCAATAAGTTCATAGAAAAATTCGCAAATGCAATTGGCTTCATCCAACCAGCTAAGCAGACAAAACTTCAAAAATTGCTAAGACGAAGGAGCACGCACGACACAACGGATGTAATACCACTTTCCATTCGAAGTAAGCTAGAATTGACCAATTTAGTTAGGGATTTCAACTCCCACGATTACATAACTAGGGGTAACAGGATAGGGAGAGAAGTTCTGAAGCGTATGGTTCTGGAGAACAAAATAGATGTGAATCCGATTTCCATATTGCCATTCACCGACCTATTTTGGGACGAGGTGGAGGAGATAAAAGTCAGAACGGAAGAGACCTACGTCTATGACATTTCCGTTCCTCCCTTTGAGAACTTCGTCTGTGAGAACGTGGTAGTTCATAACACTCTCGAGCTTCCCGTTGCCAAGCTCCGCGAGCTCGGCTACAACGTGCAGCATCTGAAATGCAGGAGCATAATAACGCAGGTAGAAACCGAGCTACCAGCAGACGAAGCTCTGAGAACAGCATTGAGATTAGGGGAC
>CAZUUD010000004.1:6378-11151 GCA_964623045.1 uncultured archaeon
GTTGCCTCATAGTCGGGGAAGTGAGAAGCGTGGAAGCTAAAGCGCTTTACGAGGCAATGCGAATAGGAGCCTTAGCTAACGTCGTAGCTGGCACAATTCATGGAGACTCGCCCTATGGTGTCTTCGACCGCGTAGTAAACGATCTGGGCGTACCGCCGACGAGCTTCAAGGCAACGGATATCATAGTCATAGCAAATCGTTTGCGAACGCCAGATGGGCTGCGAAGCTTCAGAAGAGTAGTGGAGATAACCGAAGTTAGAAAGCATTGGCAAAGAGATCCATTAGAGGAACATGGCTTCGTAGATCTAATGCAATACTCCGCAAAAGACGATGAGCTCAAGCCTACGCAGACCTTGCTCATAGGCGAGTCGCAAGTCCTGCAAGCTATAGGAGAGCGGGTTAGGGAATGGCGTGGTAGATGGGATGCTATGTGGAGCAATATCCTGCTTAGGGCTAAGGTGATGGAAACCTTAGCAAACTTTGCTAAGACGAAGCCAGAACTCGCGGAAGCAGAGTTCGTAGTACGTTCTAATGAGATGTTCCACCTAATTTCCCAACAAGTAGTAGATGAACTAGATGTGTTAGACAGTAACGAGATCTATAATCGTTGGCTAAGTTGGCTCAAGTCACAGGCGTAATTTAAGCCGAGCAACGAATTAAAACACATGCGACCTTTCTTTAAGGAGCTCAAGGAGAAGCTAAGGGATTATCTCAAGCCCCAACCCAAGCGCTCGAAGCTAGAGGAGCTAAAGCAGATCTATGAGCGCGTTGAGTTACCGGAGCGAACGAGACCATTCAAACCGATAAGTTGGGAGTACAGGGAGTTCAAACGTGCTACCCTAGCAGAGCGATTGCCGAGAACGCTTTACGAGAAGCTCTGCTGGCTCTGCGAAAAGCTCTTGCCAGTAGATCCAGATGAGAACACGAGAAAACGGATGGAGCGAGCGATAAAGCTAGCCCACCTACGTATAACCCCTAGGGGAGCTGCATCGCTCACCCTATTAAGCTGCGGGGCACTTAGCAGCCTAGCCTTTCTCCTCATACTTTCTAATCTCCTCTTCGGCTTCGGTCTCTCATTGGGTTATGGTTTGCTACTCATAGCTCTCTCAGTGCCACTCAGCTACTATCTCTACACCTACCCCATGAGGCTAGAGCGCAGATTCCTCGCACGAATAGGGAGCGAACTAACCCTCATGATACTCTACATGGTGATCTACCTTCGTGATTCTCCAAATCTAGAAGGTGCAGTAGAGTTCGCATCTAGAAATCTTAGTGGTGAACTAGCAGATGATCTCAGGAAACTACTATGGGACTTAGAGGTCGGAAAGTACGCCACTATAGACGAAGCATTGATAGATTACTTACTTACTTGGAAGACGGATCGCTACTTCATAGAAGCGATCCAACTCATGCGCACTGCACTTAAGGAACCTGAGGAGAAGAGAGAGGTTCTACTTAACGAGACGATAGACCTCGTGTTGAGCGGAACCCATGATAGGGCAAAGGAGTTCAGTCAACAACTAAAGCTACCAGTTATGTTGATTCATGCACTTGGAATACTACTTCCCGTGATGGGTTTGGTAATGTTCCCGATAATAGGTATATTCCTCGAGGTGAAGGGAGAGATCCTTTTGATAGGATATGATGTGATTCTACCAATAGTACTTTACTTCTTCATGAGCAACGTCTTGGAAACTAGACCAAGTACTACAGCAGAGCTCAGTATAGGTATGCATCCAGAGATGCCACCTCAAGGTAAATTCACCCTCGGAAAGTTCTATCTTCCCATCCTTCCATTCGCACTCCTAGCTGGACTGCCATTCTTCGCGGCATTCCTGGCAAGCTACAATGCAAAGAGCATGAACAATCTCTTCCCTTCGCTCCTATTCACCCTAGGCATGCTGAGCTCCCTAGTAACCTACTTCTTCTTAGCCTCCTTCCAGAGGGCTAAGCTCAGGAATGAGATAAGGAAGATAGAGGGTGAGTTCACCGAAGCATTGTTCCAGCTCGGAAATCAAGTATCTACGGGGATTCCGATAGAACGTGCAATAGAGCGAGCCCGGGAGAACGTGGGCGAACTTTCCATAAAGAATTTCTTCGATAAAATTCTGCAAAACATGCGTAACTTAGGAATGACCTTTAGAGAAGCCATCTTTGACCCACAGCATGGGGCCATACTCTATTACCCTAGCTCTCTGATCAAGAGCATAATGCGCATAGTATGCGATGCAGCAAAGCGTGGTACTGAGGCGGCATCGCTTGCCATGCTTACTATCTCGCGCCACCTCAAGAATATTGCAGATACTCATGAGCGAATTCAGGATATGCTAAGCGACGTATTGTCTTCCCTTCGTTTTCAGGCATTGCTACTAACACCTGTGGTAGCAGGGATAATAGTTACTATGGCAACCGTAATAATAGGAATCCTCAACAAGCTATCTACTGCAGTAAGAGGCGCTGCTGCAGGCGCAGGCTATATAGCACCCTTCTTGCCTTGGGGGAATCTTAACATAACACCAGGCGAATTTCAGCTAATAGTCGCAATTTACTTCCTAGAAAGCACCCTGCTCATAACCTCCTTTTCCAATTGGATCCAGAACGGAGAAGATCCAATAGCCAGGGATGACCAGGCATGGAAAACGCTGTTAATAGGCGGAATAGTCTATTTCTTCGTGCTCATAGCGAGTTATGTGATATTCGCACCATTAGCTATGGGACTGACTCTATGAAACCCAAGCATAACTTCCGTAAATAGTGCCGTCATTACTATTTCCAGAGCTATCGCTAACACTAGTTCCGCTTCCTTCATTGAAGTGGAAGAGTAAGATAGAGTACACAGATGGCTGGGCCTGGGTCTGATTACATTCCAAGAATTCGACATACTCGTTTATCTCGCTCTTATCCATAGTATCGCTCACCTGGGGACAAGTTCTAGTCACCACATGTAATCTGAGCATGCGATGTTCATAGCCGTTACCAGAGGTTACTTGCCTTATTACGCTTGCACATTCATCTAGTGTAGCAAGCTGGAAAGTCTTAACCTCGCCCGGAGAGAGATTATAGGCTCCTGTGAATTCTGCGACCTTGCCCAACTCGCTCTCCAAGTAAACCCCAGTTATCTCGAGTGTGACTTGACCCGTATTTCTTACGGTAACACTAATTGTATGGTTTATTCCGCGGGTACAGTCTAGCTCACAATCTAGTGAAGCCTGCTCCACGTAGAAATTAGCGTAAGTACAGCGTATTCTCTGCTCCATTTGTGATTCTACTCGGGTAGTGGAGAATCTAGCAACGGAACTTAGAAATGTGCCAATACCAAAGCTGATTATGATCGCAATCACTACTACGAGAATTCCTGCAATTAGTGGAGAAAGACCTTTCATGATTTTAAGTTAGCACCTGAATTAAAAATAGCCGATCTGCCCCCGTAGTTTAGTCAGGATAGAATGGGGCCCTGCGGAGGCCTTGGCCCCGGTTCGAATCCGGGCGGGGGCATGGGAGATTCTTGATAGTTCATCGCTGTCTTAGCTTGGTTTTCTCAACAGAAAACGAAAGCAAGTGAGAAAGGTATAAAATGGACATTTTCCTTGCTCCTCATATGAAAGCTACTGCAATCGCACATGCGAACATAGCCTTCGTGAAGTACTGGGGAAGGAGCGATGATGAGCTGAATCTTCCACTTAATGATAGCATCTCGATGAATCTGAGCAACGCATTTACGAAGACCACGGTAGAGTTCGATGAGTCGTTGAAGCAAGATGAGGTTAGGATCAACGGAAAGCAGCCAAGTGAAAAGGCTAGGAATAGAGTGACGAAATTCCTCGATCTAGTACGCGACTTAGCAGGTACAGAGCTAAGGGCTAGAGTGTGGAGCGAGAACAACTTTCCTACTGCCTGTGGAATAGCAAGTTCTGCGAGTGCGGGTGCAGCTTTAGCTCTAGCCTGCTGCAAAGCACTAGGATTGAGTTTGGAGGAGCGATTCGTCTCCAGGCTGGCGAGACGCTTTTCCGGAAGTGCTGCAAGAAGCATTCCAGCCGGATTCGTTAGGTGGAAAGCAGCAACCAGTGATGAGCTAAGTTTTGCTTATTCCATAGCACCGCCCGGGCACTGGAAGCTATGCGATATTGTTGCAGTAGTTAGCAGAGAGGAGAAAAGCATAAGCTCTGCCGAAGGACATAGGCTTGCTAAGACTAGCCCGTTCTTAGAGGCGCGTGTCAGAGACGCGAGCAAAAGAGTTGAGATCGTTGAGAAGGCGATTTTAGAAAAGGATCTCACCATACTTGGCCAAGAGATAGAAAGAGATACCATCTCCATGCATGCTGTTATGATGACCTCGAGACCTTCGCTAATTTACTGGAGGCCAGAGACTCTAAAGCTCATGCTTCTAGTTAGGAAGTGGAGGCGAGAAGGATTAGAATGTTATTTTACTATAGACGCTGGCCCTAACGTCCATTTGATCTGTAGACCCAATTTCGAACGTGAGGTAGTAACCCTCTTGAAAGAGGAAGGAATTGACGGGATCCTCACCAATTATCCTGGTGAGGGTGCGAGATTAACAGACAAACACCTCTTCTAATAAGCTACAACGAAGAACTTCATGGTTTATCTTCAGAAGTTAAGAAGACCCTCGCTTTCAAAAAGGAGGAAGTCACGAAGGGGTAGTTGGTATTTATTCCCCAAAGTTGATGAGTAAATATGCTATCGAAACTTCCTTTCGAAATAGAAGATAGTGAAGATTTAGACAAACAGATAGCAAGGCTAGGGTTAATGGCA
>CAZUUD010000004.1:11161-26398 GCA_964623045.1 uncultured archaeon
CTTATTGCTCAAACGGGTTCTGCTAGAAATAGCTAAGGAGGAGAAGACACATGTCGGCGAATTCTTAGAGCTCCTCGAAAGGCTAGACGCAGAGCAAGTAGAGGAGCTAGAACGAGGAAGGGATGAAGTAGAAGAGAAAGAAGGATAGCTATGTCTTGCATAGTCACTAGTGCCCCAGGGAAGCTAATATTATTCGGCGAGCATGCAGTAGTTTACGGAAAGTTGGGAATAGTAGCCAGCATAGATAGGCGATGTTTCGTAACGATAGCTCCTCGCGACTCTGGTCTACGAATAAAATCGAAGAACTATGGGGTAGAGCGAGTACTCGATGAGAAGGAGCTCAAGGAGTTTTACTTCAACACGAAATCGTTGGTGGATGCGAAGAGCTATGAAGCACTTACTAAACTTTCTCAAGATTGTCTTGCTGCCCCACTTTACGTGATAACACAGCTAGCAGTAAAGCACGGATTCAAACCAGCAGAGATCGAAATAGTCTCTGAGCTGCGAAGAGGCCTAGGATCTAGTAGCGCATGCTTCGCAGCCCTAGCCTTGGCTTACTCAACGTATTTAGGTGTGAAGTACGATCTAGAGGGAATCTCGAAACTAGCATTCGAAGGCGATATTCTAGCACATGGAGGCACGCCTAGCGGAATAGACAATACCATCGCAACCTACGGTGGATTTCTTACCTTTAGAAAGACAGAAGGTGCCAAACCACTAAACCTTGATTACAGACCGAATCTAGTAGTAATAGATAGTGGTGAAGTTGCTAGAACTAGCGAGACCGTAAGTTACATAAGGGAACTCAGGGAGAAGGAAAGGAAACTAGTTGATGGCATCATGGAGGATCTAGAAGCCATAGCACTAGATGCTCTCGATGCGCTAGTAAGGGCAGATCTAGCAAAGCTAGGTAAGCTCATGATAGCTTACTACACCACGCTATCAAAGCTCAACATCTCTACGAGAAAACTTGATGAGATAGTAGAACTTTCTCTCAAACTCGGGGCTTTGGGGGCAAAGCCAACTGGTGGTTGGGGAGGAGGATGCTGCATAGCACTGGCAAAGGATGAGGCCCATGCAAAGGAGTTGGCCCATCGAATAAAGGAAGCAGGATTTGATGCTTTTACAACTAGCTTGGGTGGACCAGGAGTTAGACTAGAAGAACAGCAGCATTCTCGTTAGTTTGCTGTTAGATCTCCTCACTCTTCAAGAGCATATCGAAGAGTTTTGAATCTATGACGATGAGATCTTCGCCTTTGCTCCCGTAAGAAGCTCTGCCAAATCTAGCGTTCTTCCTCAGCTCTTGGACATTCCTAGCACCCACATAGCCAAATCCCTGTCTCAGCGCTCCTTCGAGCTCTGAGAGAACTTTCCTAGCACTTCCCTTGTATTCGACCAACGCTTCTATCCCTTCTGCTGTCCTCTTTTGGGATCCCATGTAGCGATCTGTCGCAGTTAGAACGCTTCTCGATCCCATACCTCTGTAGAGCTTATAGTACTTCTCTGCTTTAGTCTCTGTCACGCCAAATCTTCTCAAGAAACTTCCCTTCAATTTTGGTGCTGGCGTTTCCTCTACACCTGCAAATAGGTAGCCACTCATCACACAGTCTGCACCAAGGGCAAGTGCTTTCACTATATCGCCGTAGCTCCTTATGCTGCCATCGGAGATCAAGGGAATATTATAGCATTCTGCGACTTCGCGAACTTCTAAGATAGCAGTAGCCTGTGGAACACCAACGCCAGTTACATCGCGAGTGGTACATATGGAGCCGCTGGCCAAACCTACACGAAAGGCATCTGGCTCTACTTCATAAGCGTAGATCTCTGCTATCTCCTTTGTGGCGAGATTACCCACTACTAGATCGCATCCTAGCCTTTGCTTCATTCGTCTAACCGATCTGACTACGTTACGATTACCTGCATGGGCACAATCTATCACTATAGCATCTACGCGGGCTTCTTCTAGCTTCACAGCACGTTCTAGATCAAAGGGACCGACAGCGGCAGCACATCTAAGATTTCCCTCCTCATCGATGGCAGATCTCTCATTTCCACTGATCGCCTTCACCTTTCTTACTTCCTCTACTTCAGCATCTATCGTCATGTTCCTATGGATCACACCTATAGCTCCGTGCTTTGCTAGCTCTATAGCAAGTCTATGGTCGGTAACGGTATCCATAGGAGAACTTGCTATCGGGAGACGAAGCTCTACGTTTTTACTGAATCTAGAGTTCAAGTTCACTTCACATGGCTCTACTTCAGAAGGTCTTGGGTACAAGAAGATCTCTTGGAGAGAATAGCCTAATTCGATCCTAGGCTTCCCCATATTAGTTATCTCTTCGAATTAATAAGTTTGCGATGTTTAGTTCCTTCATGCTCTACAGAAAGATCCTAACGGCCAAGACCAAACGGGGACCTAGTAGCATAGATCTTACCCAAGCAATCAACGACGTTGTCAAGGAATCTGGAATAGAACAAGGTTTTTGTCATATCTATCTCAAAGCCACTACTGCAGGACTTGTTATCAATGAGCGAGATATGCTCTTGCTCAAAGACATGGAAAAATTCTTCGCAAACCTAGTACCTGAAGCTAAGCTCTATGCCCATCCTGAAAATGCTTTCTCGCACTTAAGGGCATCGTTGCTCAAGCAAAGTCTAACTATTCCTGTGGAGAAAGGCGAACTAGTTTTAGGAACTTGGCAAAGCATCTTGCTCTTCGAGTTCGATGTTCGTGACCGCGAGCGAGAAGTCGTAGTTACTGTGATTGGAAGCGAGTAGCGACTTAAAACGGCTTTGAATAAGCTATTAACATGCTGCCTAAGCTCAAGGATAGATTAAGATCAATAGCTGAGCGAATAAGATCAGCAATAGTACTAAAGGACAGTTTACTAGAGGAAATCCTTAGAGATCTAAGAAGAACTCTGCTAGAAGCAGATGTAGCACCAGATCTCGTAGATCAACTTCTCGAAAGGTTGAGGAAGCGAGTTCGCGGCAAACCACCAGCAGGTGTGAGCAAGCAAGAGCAGGTGATAAAGGCGCTTTACGATGAGCTCGTGAGCTTATTGGGCGAAGAGGTAGAGCTAGAGCTCAAACCCAAGCGTATCTTGCTGGTCGGTCTCTTCGGTTCCGGTAAGACTACACTAGCAGCAAAGCTCGCTAGATTTTACCAAAAACGGAATCTAAGCGTGGGATTGGTTTGTTGCGACGTTACTAGAGAGGCAGCTTACGATCAGCTAAAGCAACTCGCTAGCCAAGTTGGCGTAGCCTTTTACGGAGAGAGAGAAAGCAAGGATTCTGCTAACATAGCAAAGCGAGCCTTAGAAAAGCTTCGCAATAAGGATGTGCTAATCTTCGATAGCTCCGGAAGAAACGCGTTGGATAGCGAGATGATAGCGGAGATCAAACGACTGCATACTATAGTAAGGCCAGATGAGACGATTCTAGTGATTCCTGCAGATCTGGGCCAAGCGGCTAGGGAGCAAACGAAGGCATTTGCAGAAGCCTTGCCCATAACCCATGTCGCGGTCACTAAGCTCGATGCGACTGCAAAAGGTGGTGGTGCGTTGGCAGCATGCGCTGCTACTGGTGCTAAGATAGCATTCATAGCTGTTGGAGAGAAGCCTGACGATCTAGAGTTATATTCCTCGAAGCGCTTCGTGGCAAGGTTACTAGGATTCCCAGACCTAGAGACGCTTCTAGCTAAGCTCAAGGAAACTAAAGCTCCTGAGCTTGCAGAGAAGCTACTAGAAGAGAAGTTCACTCTAGAAGATTTCATCGCCCAGTTTCAAGAGCTGAAGCGGGCAGGTGGTATGGGGAAGCTCTTAGATATGCTTGGGCTTGGCATTAAGCTCCCTACCGAGATGCTAGAGCTTCAAGAGGAGAAGCTCAAACGCTGGAAGTATGCGCTAGATTCCATGACCAAGGAGGAGCGAAGAAACCCAGAAATCATTAACGCATCGAGGATAAAACGCATAGCTAAAGGAAGCGGAGTGAGCGAGGCAGAGATAAGAGAAATGCTCAATGCATACAAACAAGCAAAGCGCATGCTCAAATTGCTTAAACCAGGTAGACTTCGTGGAATGAGAGGATTGAGTGGCCTCTTCAAGTTACTGAGGTTCAAGTAGTATTAATTTGGCAGTCTTACTAAAGAAAATATCGATGAAGAGGTTTCTACTTTTGTTGCTTATGCTAACTTTGATCTATCTAGTGATTTCAGAAAAGAGCAGATTTTTGATCACGGGTTTCGCGATTCTGGGTAAGGGGAAAAGAGTTTCACATACGAAACCTTACGTAGAAGGGGAAGTGATAGTCAAGTTCAAGGAACCTAAAGATCAAAGAGCTTATGCCACCATAGCAGGAATTACATCGAAATATGCGAGGGAAACAAAAAAACTCAGGCCTAAAAATACTTATTTGATTAAGCTTAAGGAAGGGCTTACCGTAGAAGATGTGATTGAAGAGTTAAGAAAGAGCAATGCAATAGAATACGTACAACCAAACTACATCTATACACTATTCGATGTAGTTCCGAATGATTCCTATTTTTCCGATCAATGGCATTTAACTAGGATCAATGCCTCAGCTGCTTGGCAATTGGAACGTGGAAATGAGACCGTAGTAATAGCGGTAATAGACACAGGTGTGGATTTAGATCATGTCGATTTAGCATCTAACCTGTGGAATAATAGCAATGAAATTCCGAATAACGGCTTAGACGATGATGGAAATGGATACATTGATGACGTTTATGGCTGGAACTTCATAACCAACACTAGTGATATTAGTGATACTGATGGTCATGGGACACACGTAGCCGGGATTATAGCCGCCGTAACCAATAACTCAGAAGGTGTTGCAGGGGTCTGCTGGAACTGTAAGTTAATGATCTTGAAAACTCTGGATACAAACGGCGGTACGACTATAGATATTGTAAATGCTATATACTACGCAACAGACAACAACGCTTCGATAATTTCCATGAGTTTTGGGGGAAATACGAGTGATGAGGAACTTAAGAATGCATTAGACTACGCGAGCTCAAAAGGAGTCTTACTCATCGCTGCGGCTGGTAACGATGGAAATGAGACCAAAAAGTTTCCAGCTGCCTTTGATAATGTGCTTGCAGTTGCAGCAACCAATGAAAGCGATGCAAAGGCAGATTTCAGCCAATTTGGAGCATGGATAGATCTCGCTGCTCCTGGAACTAACATATTGAGCACCTATTTGGACAATTTGTATGCTTATGGAAACGGAACCAGCATGTCAACCCCGGTAGTGAGCAGCGTAGCTGCACTTTTACTTTCGAAGAATCCAAACCTAACGCCGTTGCAACTCTACACAGCTCTGAAATCTAGCGTAACTCCTGTTAATAGTGATGAATATATCGGTACAGGAATCATCAACGCATGGCTAGCACTTTCGAGGGAGAGCGATGCAATAGCCTTGCTTAATCATAGCTTACGAGGAAGTGTGGTTACAGGGATAGTGAACGTAACCGGCACTGCCAACTCGAGCTCGCTCGTGAATTACTCGCTCTGCTGGGGGAATGGAACCTATCCCCAAAACTTCACGTGCTTCTATACCGGAACGGAAAACATCACGAACGACTCCCTAGGCTTATGGGATACTAGAGATTTGATAGAGGCAAATGTTACCTTAAGATTAGTAGTGAGAGATAATTTCGGAGAGAGTTTCGATGAGGCAATACTTGAGGTAAGAAATGCTAATATAACTTGGCCAACAGATGGAGAGCTCATAGGAGATGAATTAGTTCAGATCAACGCTACCTTCGCTAAACATAACTTTGCTAACTACACGCTCTATTATTGCAATCAGACTAACTGTACTTTACTAAACCAAAGCAACGAAATTCCTACCAACGCTACTTTAACTACTTGGAACGTTAGTACTCTGCGTGGAAATTATACGCTTTACCTTGAAGTCAACTATACAGATGGAATAGTAGCTAGTGATAGCGTTAACCTTACTATAGATTCAGCACTAGTAGAAGGATTTCCGGTGGCCATGGAGAACGCTAGCTCTGCTGTGAGCTATGATTTGGATAACGATGGAAGGTGGGAAATAATTAGCTTGGGCTCTGGAAACGGGACTACACTCAAGCTATTGGAAGGCGCCATCACAAAAGCTTCGCTCTCGATCCCAGGAAGGGCTAACTGCATTACGCTTGCGGAACTTACTGGAGATGAAGTCGTAGAACTCTTGATACCAGTAGTGGAGGAGAATTCTTCATTGTTAGTGTTTGATCGAAACTTCTCTTTACTGAGGAATGAGAGCTTCACTAGTTCTAACCTGAGTTGTGTAGCAGCTGGAGATCTAGATAGGGATAACAAACTGGAGTTCGTAGTCCTAGATCTCGATGCTAATGCAACCCACGTATTCTTGAGTAACGATTCGCTTTCAACGACCTTACCTAATCTTTCATTTGAGCAAGGTACGAGTGCAGCAATAGGTAACCTAACCTCTGATCCTGGAAACGAATTAGTGATAGCTGTGAGAAACGAGAGTGGCAGCGGTATTGCTATATTCAACTCCACGCTCAATCTAAGCTACCTGTACTTCGACTACCTAACCGATACGGTCAATCTTAAGTCGTCTCAACCACTTCTGGTAGATAGGTTTAGCAACGGAAGCTATAGCATAATTTACTTCTTACTGAATGAGACCCTGAATCAAACTACTGGCGAAACACTAAACAGAATACTAAGTTACAGACTTCTCGATTACAATGGTTCGGATCTCGTGTTGAATAGCTCAACAAGCTTCGAAGGTGCCAAACTACTAGCCAATCCAGCCATCTTCTACTTCAACTCTAGCTACAAAGTAGCTTCTCTTATTACATGGAGAAACTTCTCATCTCAAGATCAAAACGAGTCAATCAAGCTAATAATCTTTGATCTTAACGGAACTATTACAGCAGTAACAGATCTGATGAATTGCTCCACTTGTTACGGAACAGATCCTATCGTAATAAGTAACGAAAGCGGGACGAAGTTCCTAATCTTGGCCTATGGAAATGCTTCTACGTCAAGGGTAGAAGTCTATAATATGAGTAGTCTTACGTTCTCTAGAGAGGTTCCAGGAACTTTAAAGTGGTGTGGAGTAGCGGATTTACTTGGTAATGGAGAAGCAGATGTGTTATTACTTACGAATGATAGGCTCTATGCATGGAGTATTCCATCCACACTAGGGAAAAAGGAGCTGCTCTGGTTAAATGGAGGGTTCGTCACCAGAGATTTCGCTCTGCGTAATTGGTCAAAATTACCTAGCTACGAAACCTTCAATGGGGCTACTACGCGTTTCGAGTTTCTAACAGATCTGACTAGCGTAGCAAATGTCACTCTCGAAAGGGAAGGTTATGGAAGGCTTGTGTTCAATACGACCTTAGATTTTACCTCTTTAGATCTAGATAAAGGAGTTAACATCTCTTCGAATTTCATAGGTATTAACACGAGTTTGTTACCTCAATTAAATGTTAGCGCAACGTTAATCTTAGCTAACCTTAGCTTCTATTATCCAATAATTCAAGTGGTCGATGAGCAAAATCTTTCTCTGATAAGTGATTGCAACTTCTGTGAGAAGCTCAATTACTCTAATGGTACGCTTTGGTTTAGAGTAGAGCACTTTAGTTATTTCAGAGCTAGGGAGGCGAATGCTAGACTAGAGATTTGGGATGATAGTGATTACAATACTACGAGCATTAACCGAACGATGAAGTTCTATGCTAACTTCACGAACTCCACGAGCGGAGCAGCGATTCACGGGGCTAACGTGAGTTGCAAACTCTTCGAAAACTCCACTGGAAACTGGAGGGAATACAATATGAGCTTTAATGAGAGTAGTGAACTCTACGAACTGAACTTAACTTTCGATAGCAAGCTCAATGCCACATTCAAAATCAGATGTAATGCTTCTCAACTAGGATACGATGTAGTCGAACTCCAAGACGACTTCGTAGTAAACAACACACCTCCAACGAAGCCAACATTAATAGCTCCTACAAATGGTGCAAACCTCTCCACGACAAACGTAACCTTCAACTTCTCTTCGAGCGATGTAGATGGAGATACCATTACTTATTCGATTTATGTAGATGGTGAAGAGTTGGCCAAAGTCAAAGATACATCTTATACTTCGACGCTCTCAGATGGATCTCATACATGGTTCGTGATTGCTAGCGATGGATTTGCAGAATCGAGGAGCGATACCTACAGTTTCACTATAGATTCGATACCACCTAAAGTAGTGAATTTCAGTCTCACACCACATCTAGTGGTAAACGGAAGTAACATAACGATCCTGATAAACGCTAGCGACGAGCACCTAGACAAAATACTTCTGAAGATAAACTCGAGCACTACGGATTCTTCAGTTTACCTCACGAACGGAGAGCCATATAATTATACAGTTAAGCTTCCTGGCGACTACAACGTTACCATTCTCATCAATGACACATTCGGAAATGAGGTTTTGGTTAATGATAGCTTCAAAGGAAGACTTCCGGCATTGGTGAACTTTTCTGCCTCTAGCTTCAATCAGAGTGTAGAAATAAACCTTACTCTTGTTCATGGTGGAGAAATCGTAAACGAGTTTTCTTTCAACGAGAGCTCATCGCTCACGATTCCATCCGAGATTTACAACATAACTGGAGAGGCCTTCAACTCAACGCTTACTTTCATTCTCGAGATGGTTAATCTAAGTAGTGATAGAAACATATCAATTAATTTGGATAAACTTTCGAACTACGAGGAGTTTCTTCTCATTTACGCGCTTGATGTGCAGACTAACTTCACCCAAGCCAAACTTAATCTGAGCTATGCAGAAATCAGTGTAGCAAACGAAGATTCACTAAAACTCTACAAGTGTGATGATTGGAATTTCTCATCAAGAAGTTGCATAAGTGATTGGAGTGAGATTGGCGGAACCCAAGACGTAACTCTAGATCGCTTCACGATAATCACTGATTCATTAAGCGCTTTTGGAATAAAAGAACTAACAACAACTTCAACTACTTCAACAACGATAACGACCTCACCTTCCACGAGTGGAACTACAGGAGGAACTACAACTAATGAGAGTGCTAACACTACCACTACGACAACGCTTAACTTAACGACTACCACCACTTCTACCACGACTTTAGTACCAGCAAGGAACGAGACAACGACATCCATTCAAACCACCACTACCATCATTACCCAACCTACCAAAAGAGGAGGAGATACACTCCAACTCCTAGTCTATCTCCTAGTGATAGGCACCGTTGCATCGGTAGGTACCTTCATCTTGTATAGGATGCTCCAGACCCAGCGAGAAGAGGAACGCTTTCTGAGAAAACTAGAGTTAAGGAAGGACATAGATAGGATAGAAGAAGCAGTGGTTAGGTTTAAGATGAGAGGGATAAGGACTGGAGAGATCGAAAGAGAACTAGAGTTAGCTAGGAGATCACTAGAGTTAGATGACCTAGAGAGCGCCGAAACCCACTTAGAGAAAGCATTACTCTTGCTTCAGAAGTACATGAGAATTCGGTAGCTTTTAAAAAGATTTAGAGCGAATGAAACGCATACGGTGGTAACTATTGGCGGAGCTACCACTGGAAAAAGTAGTTTCACTCTGCAAGCGCCGTGGGTTTGTATTCCCTTCTTGTGAGCTCTACGGAGGTTTTGCTGGCTTCTTCGACTATGGTCCTCTTGGGGTGGAGTTCAAACGTAACATTCGTGAGCTCTGGTGGAATGAGTTCGTGAGATCGAGAGGAGACGTAGTAGGGATAGAGGGATGTGCCCTTACTAAGGCAAAGGTCTTCGAAGCTTCTGGTCATGTGGAAAGTTTTGTTGATCCTATCGTGGAATGTAAACGTTGTAAGGAGACGTTTAGGGCAGACCATCTGTTAGAAGATCATCTGAGGCGAAGTCTAGCGGGAGTTGGAATAGAGGAGCTCAAAAAACTCTTTTCTCAATATAAGCCACGTTGTCCTAAATGCGGTGGAGAGTTAGGAGAGATAAAGATATTCAACCTGATGTTCAAGACCTACGTGGGTGCATTAGTTGACGAGGCCCACGCAGCTTATCTTCGTCCAGAGACTGCTCAGCACATTTTCATGAATTATAAGTTAGTGATGCAGAGCATGCGATTGAGACCACCTTTCGGAATAGCCCAAATAGGACGTGGTTATAGAAATGAGATCTCACCACGTAATTTCCTGTTCAGGATGCGAGAATTCGAGCTAATGGAAATAGAGTATTTCGTTCCCCCCTACATGGAAAACGAATGTCCATTCTTAGATGAGCAACTCTTGGCCTTAGAGCTCAACGTCCTCTCTATCGAACAACAGCAGAGAAACGAGGATGCAATACCCATGAAGCTGAGAGAATGCATTGCAAGGAGTTATCTCAAACCCTGGCATGCGTACTGGATAGCGTTGATGTATAAATGGTTCCTGGATCTTGGTGTAGATCCTGCTAAGTTAAGAATAAGGCAACACTTGCCAACTGAGCGAAGTCACTACGCTAGGGATACTTGGGATATAGAATATCACTTTCCGTTCGGTTGGAAGGAGATAACCGGTATTGCTGATCGAGGAACTTATGATCTCACGCAGCATGCAAAGTTCAGTGGCGCCGATTTGAGCTACTTCGATGAAGAGAAAAAGGAAAGGCTCGTTCCATTCGTCATAGAACCTTCGCAGGGAGTTGATAGGGCATTCCTCGTCTTCCTGATGGATGCTTGGCACGAGGAAGCCGATAGAGTAATCTTAAGGCTCGATCCAAGATTAGCTCCTTATAAGGTTGCGGTCTTTCCTCTCATGACTAAGGGTGAACTCCCAACGAAGGCAAGAGAAGTGTTCCGGAGATTAAGAGATAAGGTGAGCTGCTTCTATGACGAAAGCGGAAGTATAGGTAGACGTTATGCAAGGCAAGATGAAATAGGAACACCATTCTGCATAACGATAGATTACCAAACCCTAGAAGATGATACTGTTACGATAAGGAATAGAGATACCAAAGAGCAAGTAAGGGTCAAAATAGAGGAGCTCGACGAGCTAATAGTAAAACTCTGCGAAAGAAAAATGAGTTTCGAAGAACTCAAGAAAAATCCTTGAGACTAAGCTGAGGAGTTTGACTTTCACTCACCTTCTCCTCCTCGCTTAAGATCACCTTACCATATACTCCATCATATCCAGGTTCGTACTTCACTTCACCATTTCTGACTTTCACTATCGCCTTCGCAATAGTTTCATTGGTAAATTTACAAAGCTCTTCGTAGCTAGCTTCTAGTAGAACCTTAAGCTCACTACCGAACTTAGCTACTAGCTTATCATGCTCTTCGATGACTTTGGCAGAGTAGAGATCTGTGCCGTAAACAGTAGCTATTATCTCGCAAAGTGGCAAGAGGGTTTTGAATGGAATCGCGTTTTTAGGAACAAATCCTTCCTCGCGATCAGCGAGCTCCTCAACGCGATGGAGCACGCCAATAGTTAGAGGTTTGCCACATACTGGGCAAATGTTGTTGAACTTCATCGCTTCTCTTGGATGTAACCTAACCTTGCACTTTCGGTGACCGTCGTAGTGATACTTGCCATAGGAAGGGTCGACTTCTATCGTGAAGAGAAACTTTTTCTTATCTTTCTTTTTCACGGCATCGAAGAGCTCATAATAGCTTAGCCTTTTCAGCTCGAAGACGTTCGCTTCTCTTCCAAGCCTCCAAGGATGTGGAGAGTGGGAATCGCTATTACTGAGCAGGGCAAAGCGATCGAGCTGTGACAAGCGCCAGTTCATCGCAGGGTCCGAGCTTAGCCCAGTCTCCAACGAGAATATGTGGCGAGTTTGGTCCTCGTAACATGCTTCGACGCTATCGAAACCGGAGCGTGAACCAAAGAGCGAGAACCAGGGGGTCCACACATGCGCACTAGTGATGACTATATCTTTACTTACTCTCATTAACTCCTCTACTAGCTCTGCAGCACTCATATTGAGCGTTGGTCTCCCATCTTGCTTCAAGTTTCCATATTTGCTAAGGGCTTCATCGATTTGCTCGACTATCTCAAAACTTGGAGCATGAATTACATGATGGATTCTCTTAATCTTACCTTCTCGCTCGAAAACCGTGCAGACTTCTGTAGTGAGCATGAAGTAGATGTCTTTATACGTGTAGAGCCCGCTATCATCGAACGGCTCTAGCTTTTCCTTGAGCTCTTCCAACCAAGCAGGATGGGTGAAATCTCCCGTACCAACGAGGTTTAGCCCCTTAAGTTTAGCACCTCTAACTATTCCCTCCAAATTCATTTCTCTACTAGTCGCCCTGCTCCACTTAGAATGAATGTGGAGATCACATATTACTCTCATTCTTAGAAGCTTAGTGGAGAAGCTTAAAGGATTAAGGCAAAGAACCGAACATGAGGTTAAAGCCTAGACTCGAGCGATTTTTGTTGAGCTTTCTCGACGAGAACGAGCTGAAGTTACTAGAACACTGCTTAACTTTGGAGCCACGAATCTGTATAAGAACTAATACTCTTAAGATCTCGAGTAAAAGGCTAGTTAACCTGCTTGCAGAGAAAGGATGGCAACTAACTAGGGTACCTTGGTTTAGAGATGCATTCTTCGTAGAGGGAGCTCTCAACATAGGTAAAACACCAGAACATATACTCGGCTATTACTACACCCAAGACGGATCTTCGCTAGTACCATCCATAGTACTCGATCCCAAGCCAGGTGAAAAGATTCTGGATCTCTGTGCAGCTCCTGGTAGTAAGACTACGCAAATTGCTGCTATGATGCAGAACAGGGGGGTTATAGTTGCAAACGACGTTTCCCCAAAACGGTGCAAGGCCTTACAATTTAATTTACAGCGTTGCGGCGTGATCAACACTGTGGTGACGATGTTAGATGGTAGAAAATTCCATGAGCTTGGAGTCAGCTTCGATCGCGTTCTAGTGGATGCCCCATGTACGGGTACAGGAAAGTTGATAGGAAGTCAAGGCAAAGGAGTGAATAAACAGTGGCAATTTTATGCAGGGGCTAAGTTAGCAAGACTCCAACGAAAGCTTCTCGAGAGCGCTATAAAATGTACTAGAAAAGGTGGGGTGGTGGTTTACTCTACTTGCTCGCTCGATCCAAGGGAAAACGAAGCTGTGATAACTAAAGTGGTAGATAAGTTTAACTTAGAGCTAGTGAAGTTGGAGATTCCTGGGCTGAAGTATGAAAGGGGGATACGAATCTTCGAAGGAAAAGAGTTCATAAGTGGAATTGAACAAGCGATCAGGATATATCCTTGGCAAAATCAAACCGAGGGATTCTTCGTATGTAAGCTGAGGGTGAGAGAGTGAGTATGCGATTTGAGCTGATGAGCGAAGTCGAAGTAGAAGATCTCAAACGTAGGATCGAGGCAAACTATGGGGCTAGCACAAGCTTTCTCCAAAACCTAAGGGTGTTGCGAACTAAAAGGGAAAAAGTGAGAATCATCACCCAAGAAGCACTCGAATTACTTCGAAAGCTTAGTAAGTATGCGATCTACGCTGGTCTATACTTATGTAAGTTGAAGCGCAACAACAAGCTCCAGCCTTCTGTTGAAGGGGCCCAAATGTTTGCTACCTCTGCTAAGCGAAACGTAATTCGCTTGGATGAGGAGCAAAGCTCGAGGTTTCTAAGGGGAGAAAACATAAGCTTAAAGGAAATCAAAGATTGCGAATCAAATAACTTCGTTTTAGTTTGTACTAAGCGCTTATGTTTAGGCGTTGGAATAATAAGGAAGAAAGGAGAGGATTACGTACTAGAGAGTCTCTTTCCAAAGTCGAGAAGGATATTCTTTCTCTCGTAATTCCATTGAAGATTACGAAATCGTTTTTAGTATAACTCTTACGTTAAATATCATCTCTAAGGTGGGCTCGTGGTCTAGCGGTTATGACGCCTGCTTGACACGCAGGAGGTCCCCGGTTCGAATCCGGGCGAGCCCATCACAATTTCAGTTCTCGCTCGTAGCCAAATCTCCTGCATCGTCTGAGCACACCCTCAGCTATGAACACAGAACCGCTAGGATCTACCCAGAAGGGAACTCTGTAGGTTATCCCTATATCTTCAGTATCGAAGAAAGGACATGGGCCATCGAGGAGCTCACTACTCCCATCGACTTTCTTTATACGAACCCTCTTACAGTCCTCGCATGGATAGCGATAAACAACCTGTATTGATCCATTCTTACCGGGTGTAGTAAAGCGTCTAGTACCTCCATAGAAGATATCCTTACTAGTTTCCTCATTACATCTTACTACAGCTAATGGAGCTACACCCGCTTCGGGACGGAAATCCCTGAAGAGGTAAAGTTCTATTTCTTTCACTTCTTTCGGGTTAAGGGATCTCGCACTCTTCATGAATTTTCTCTCCAACATCTTGGGTGTAAGTTTTGAATGAAGGTTTAAAAGACACTCCAGCGGAGACTTTATGACTGTCGAAAATAGGAGAAGGAAGAGTTTATAAAGACTAAACTTCTTAAAACAAATACGATTGTTGCTCAGTCGTTCAGGTGATGTTTTCATGGAAAGGAAGGAGATAGATCTCAGAGAAGGCACACTGATTCTACGTTTACAAGATCTAAAACGGAGGTCTGCTACCCTTTTCAAAGCAGATCTCAAAGATGGTAAACTCTACGTCAGGAAGAGGGGTAAGAAGCTAGAGATTCTCCACGAGATAAACAAGGTTCCTACCAATGTTGAGGTTGATTTGAGTCAAGTAGATATCGACGAGATCGAAGAGCTAGCGATAACGTGGAACGTTTTCACGAGAAAGTTCTGTCTTTATCTAAATGGAGAGAAACTTGCAGAGACAGAACTTAGTTACTGGGAGTCCCCAAGCTACATAGCGTGAATTCGATGAGACCTAAGGCAGTGATATTCGATCTCGACGGAACGCTCATCGATAGTTTCGAAGTAGCATATCGCGCATTTACTCAAGTCCTCAAAGAAAGAGGAGTAAAACCACCAAGTAAAGCCGAATATAGGAAATGGTATTGGGGAAGATTTGCAGCAGATAATTACAGAAAGGCCCTCGGGGCAAGGGGAAAAGAGTTGAAGTCATTACTCGAGAAGCACGTGAGGGAGAGTGTTAGACTTTCTAAGTTACTACGACCGAACCCCTTTGCTAAGAAAGTCCTTACTAAGCTGAAATCTCGAAGAGTTAAGCTGGCCCTCGTCACATCTACTTTAAGAAGAATTACCAACTCTCACCTCAG
>CAZUUD010000005.1:0-16418 GCA_964623045.1 uncultured archaeon
TCAATCTCAAGCCGTTTGTCCTGGTGCGAATCTAAGGGCGAGCGAGGCCATTCTTGATAATACAACTAAGCGCGGCACCGTAATAGTAGAAAATCTAGGGACTGTAGCACTCACCAATTTCAAGGGCTACGTATTCTATGAGGATCCCACGAAGAACCACGATGCCCAACTCTCTAACTCTTCTATAGTTCTCGAGACTGGTGATGCGTTCACCTTTACTTGGCAGGCTAACTACGATAATCCTAAGCGCCTTCGCATAGCGGCTGGTAACTGCCCCAATGCAGTCATGACTATTTCCATAACGGTCAAGTAGTAGCCCTACGCCTTCTTAGCGAATGCGCAAGTAAACCTAGTAGAACAAAACTAACTCCAACTAGGGCAGCACTAGGCTTCGAGAGCACGACGCTACCGGTCCTCAAGTTCCTGAGCTCTTGCTGCTTTGCCCTAAGCTCCTCAAATGCTCGCTCTGTCTCGTTCTTTCTTCGAACCAAGTAATCGTATTCATGACTTAGCTGGGCTAGTTTCGATCTCAACGCTTCTACTTGCTCGCTCAGGTTATTTGCTAGCTCCGTATAGCTAGAAAGCAAGTCCTGCAATCTAGCCACTTGCTGGCTGAGATTACTTCTCAACGTTTCTAGCTCCCTGAGCTCGCTCAGATTGATAGCAAAGGTCCTCGTGAAGCTAGTTTCCTTTCCGTCGATGAACACCACTACGTGCTCCACCCTAGTGACATTTAGCTCTTGTGCATGACCAAGAGCAACCAGCAACAAGATCAATAATCCAAGCCTAGCTAGACCCTTCATTCTGCTCACCTTTCGAATAGAGTAGCGAAGCAACGTAGAGCAAGAGCGCTACAAGTGAAATACCTATTACTAGTGCAAATGGATAAGGTAGGATCAGCGATTGCTCTAGCTCAGTCCTTTCCTTAGCCAAGGTTTGATTTAACTCGGCCAAGTTAGATCTGAGTGCAGCGAGCGATAGTGCTAACTTGTTCTTCTCATCCACACTTCCATTCACACTTAGGCTCAGATTTGCTAGCTCTGCTCTGAGCTGGGAAATCTCAACTCGCTTGGTTTCTATCTCTCCTTCCAATACCTCTAGCCTTGTCCTGAGTTTCGCTATCTCGTACCTAATCACGTCTGCCCTTCGCTGATCGAGGATTAAGCTATCGCCATAAGGATAGCTAGCGAAGTCTAAGATTAGAGTTTGGATGGAACAAGGAAGTCTAATTCGCGTCACTCCCTTGCTTAAATCTATACTCCACCTAACACTACGCTTGGTTTCGACGCGTGAAGGCATGAGTTTGCTGAACACGAGGAGTTCTAACTCTGAGGAGTTACAACGAGTCCTTACTTCTAGCCAGCGATTGCTTGGATAATAAGTTAGGTTAAGCAGAGTAGCATTGGTTCCTCTAACCACTACCGTGAAATCACGAATGATACCGAGACTAAGGCTCTCATTTGGGCCGAGTGAAATTCCCAGTGAGATGTTTCTTCCATCTAGCGCCAGGCTTTCCAATTGCTTGACCTCATCGGTAGGGTTGAAGATCTCATAAATCATCACCTCATCCCCAAGTACCGAAGTAAAATTACTTCTCGTTAGTCGGAGACCAGCTGGTAGGACTTCTCTCTTCATCAGGGTAGCAACGCCTTCTAAGATTTCACTTCTTGGTGGTAATAAGTAATCGAAGGCCACCATTGTCAAGACAAGCAATAGAAAGATTATTGCAAGTCTTTGCCTCATCGATTAGGGCTTAGGGATAAAGGATAAAAAGTTGTCACTAACGAGGAGTCCTTCCAACAGTAAACACGAAGCGAGAAATCTTTAGGAATTAGGAATCTTGGCCTTATTGCATAGCTATGCAAGAACGATCTAAAAAGATCGTGCTGCTTCGGAAATTCACAACCTCCGTTACTTCACAGTGATAGCTATAATTCTTCTATTATTAGCCCTCCTTCCCAGATTCTTCACGATCACTTTGGTACTTCCGCTTCCTATCTTGGTCGTGTTGGTCAGATCTATGTCATCGTAGAAGATCACGAGTGAATTATAGACTTCGTCAGGAGCAGTTCGACTCACGCTTGCGAAGTTGTTCCATATCATTCTATCTCTGCTCAGCTCTACTGTTCTATTCTCAATCGCGTAGAAACTTGCGTTAGTAGCTGCTAGAAGGAACCTAGCTTTGCCAGCAAACTGGGCTAGGGCTATTAGATAGTCCTCGAAGGAGTAGTTCGCTACTACGCTAACGTTAACGAGCTCCCTACCTGCGAATAACAAGGCTATGGTGAGGTTATTCCCTCTCGCTCCCACGTAATCGTAAACAGGCTCTGTATAACTTTGCTCTGGTTCCATGAAGTAAACCGCAACTTTTCTCAAACGAGGTGTTAGATTGGTATTGTTGGTCTCCAGGTATGCCTTATACTTCACAAACCTTCCACTGAGCTTAGTTTGCATGGCCTGACCACTCGTGGTGAAGTAACTATTACTAGTTCCATCTGGACCGACGAAGTTCCAAGTAGTATTATCATCGTTAGCAGCCACCTGAAATCTAATGCTAGTGTTAGTTGGAATCTCAGCATCGAAGTAAAGCCTAGTAACGTTGACTGCTTTACCAGCGTCGTAGCTTCTCGAAGTGAAAGTTCCACTTCGATAGAACTCGAGTTGCTGATAGGTATAAACCACTTTCAGCTTCACTTGGTCGAAGTAAATGTAGCCCCGCCAACCCAAGGGATTTGCATAGAGTTTGAGCTTGAGACTATTGACTTTAGCTGGTGTGTCAATCAGGCTAGAGAGATCACCTGAGCTCCAAACCCCATCCTCTTCGCCAGTGACACCTCCCCAGTCGCCAGCATAGATCCACTCGCTCCCATTCCAGACGTAGAAGTCATCATAGTGATAAAGGCTGTTCTCTCCACTCGAGCTAGTCCAGGCCTTAGCCTTGTACTCTACGCTAAAGCTAACGCTCACGATCTGAACATCATTGGGAACTATGGGATGGGAGAAGTTGACCTCTATGCTGTTTGGACAGGGGTCTAGGCTATCGTAGAGTGGAAGGTAGCTATCGTCGCTAAAAGTTAGGTTAGTGTAACTCTCTGCTTGTAAGTAGTTCTGATCGCAATCTAGGCATAGTAAGCCGAAGAAACCACGTCTACACCTGCCTAAAGCTCTTCCATAGCTCGCATTAGCTTCGCTCTCGTTCACGTAAGTTACGGGGCTGAGATTCAACGAAACCTCCTTATATAACTCGAGGGTAGTATTCTCGAAAGTTCCACTAGCAAAATCCTCGTAGTCTAAGTCAGTAAATCTAAAGGGAAAGTAGGTCACGTTGTTTATCCTCAGCGCATCGTTCTCACTCAAATGGAAGACTAGATTCTGCTGAACTATCGAAGGATCACTTATTCCACGCTGCTCTATCATCAAAAAATCTGCGCCGGCGAAGAGCACATAGAGAAAATCTATGTCATTTCCTACTGAGCTCTGATTGAAGTGTAGCTTCGCTACGCAAAAAGGTAAATTATCGCCTTCAGTTACGAGATCTAGATAGCCAGTTCCATTCACTACGATGCCATCCACGAGAATGGAAGAATTGGAGAATGCCACGCTCTTACCCACTAATCTGTTTTCCATTCCTAGGATGACTTTGCTAGAATCTATTTCGGTAAGATTTTCCTCGCTACCGTAGCGCTTCAGATGCACAGCTAAGAAGGAGTTCTGCAGAGTTATGCTCTCCTCAGTTTTGGAGCAGCTAACGTCATTACCAGTTAGGTAGAAGACGTTAGCCCTAGCCTTTCTAGTGAGGTAATCGAAGATCGGTATTCCCCAGAGCCTATAGGTAAGGGTATCACTCTCCCCCCTAATATCTATACTACCCTCTCCAAAGGTTAGCACCACCTCTTGGGTTCTACCTAGTTCACCACTAGCTACTCGTTTGATCACGGAATCGAGTTGGAGTAGCATACGTTCTACTTCTCTAAATTCCATCGTAACCCTAGCATGCTCAAGAGTAGGCAAACCTATCGAAAGTACTAATCCAACAGCAGTTATCACGAAGAATACTATGAGTAAGGTTGAAGCCAATGGACTCATGAATTTGATATTTTTCTGGCCCCAATTTTAATTGCGCTCGAAAATTCAGACTTGCTCCGGGATTTCAAGCTTCTTATAAATTCAATGACAAGCTAGAGATGGGGACCTAGGCCGGGGGGCTAGCCCTCCCCTGTAACCGCAAATGGGCTAGATGGCGGGGCCGAAGCTGCGTCCCAGGCCTCGTGGCTGAGGAAGGCCCTACCTACCGGCGATGAGCACTAGAGCCACGACCTGCGCTGCGCAGCGAACCGGGTCAGGCCCGGGAGATGGTGAAGGAATATCTCAAAGGTGCAATGATATGACGCAAGCCTCCCTTCGCCACCTGAAGGAGCAGCCCTAAGCTGTGCAGTGCAGCGCTCGTGGTAAGCTAGTGGGAGCAACGGGGGTGGGAGAACCTTCCTTGGCTGCGGAGTCGAGGACGTGGCGTGGTCCCCATTTCTAAAACTTTACTTCTAAGTTAGCTTCATGGTCGAAGCTAGGCGTGCAACCGCAAAACGCATATTACTCGAGGAACTCAAACATGGCATCTTCCTTCGAAACGGTAATGCTAACTACTTCCTCAGTTCGCTTGGGGACAAGATTTCTAGGGTTAAGGTTGTGGGTACTGTGGTGGACAAGTACGTGGGAGAGGAAATGGAAAGCCTGAGGATAGACGATGGTACCTCACAACTCCGATGCAAGAGTTTTGGACCAGAGGTAAAACTCGATGTAGAGTTAGGGGACTTGGTCGAAGTGATAGGAAAGGTTAGAGAATATGGTGGTGAGATCTACATCTTGGTAGAGCTAGTGAAACGCATAGATTTCAACAGCTTTCTGCTCCATAAATTAGAAGCATTGAAGCGAATAGCAAAGCTCAGATTAGTTAAGCGGAAGCTCCAAGAGTACAAGCCAAAATGTGCGGATGCAGAAGAGCTTAAACACGCGCTCATGAAGGAGCTAGGGTTGAGCGAAGAAGCTGTAGAAGCTGTACTTGCAGCAGATGAGTTATTTTCCCAACGCGCAACTAATGAAGCCGATCTGAAGGAGAGGGTACTAGCTCTCATCAGAGAATTAGATAAGGGCGAAGGCTGTGAGTACAGCGAGTTATTGAAGAGAAGCAACTTGGCCCCAGAGGTGCTAGAAAGAGTAGTAACGGAGCTCTTAGATCGCGGTCTTTGTTTTGAGCCTAAACCAGGGATAATAAAGCTGTTATGACAGTACTTTTTGATAGAAGCACTTCCTCCTAAGGAAATTTGCTCCAACACTCTTCTCTAAATCGAGAAAGAGAGCTGCGAGATCGCGGGTTAGGTTGAGTTCTAGGAGTTCCTTTCGTTCGGCCTTTATGTAAGAATAGTAGATAGTGAGGTTGGAATTTCCAGCGATAGGCCCTAATGCGAACTCTCGGGTCTCACCCTGGTCGAGCTGATAATTAGTTGAGAGCGTAGTAGTTCCATTGGTTAGGGTTATTTTTAAGTTAAGATTTCTCCATAGGTAGTTGCCAAGTGTGAACTCGGCTTGCGCTGCAGAGGAGTTATAACTAACTAAAACGTAGAACACATCCACCGATTCTTTCACTTTACTTGAGAAGTCTTGGAAATAGAGATTTGCATTCGAGCAGAGCGAAACTGGTTTACAAACTACCTCTACGAGTAACTCGTATTCCCTTACTAAATTCTCTAGGGAATTTGCCAACTCCCTAGCGGTGTGTTGCTCTGCTAATTGGACCGCATAGTAGGCAACGAAGAGTTCTCTCAGTAAAATGAGTGTCACGGTGATCACGATGGCTGCAATCACGAAGAACTGTCCCTTCATGTTCTCACCCACGCATACACAAGGAGCTTCTTGAAGGAGTAACTAGAGTCATTAGTAGCAAAGTATCTCGTGACTTCGGCTACATTGGTGTTAGGTAGCTTTGGTAAGCTACAGCTCGTCGTGCATATCACTACCTCAACTTCATAGAGATTCTCGAGTAATTCTT
The DNA here is from genome assembly GCA_964623045.1 of uncultured archaeon. Lineage (GTDB taxonomy): Archaea > Aenigmatarchaeota > Aenigmatarchaeia > GW2011-AR5 > JAHLMP01 > CAZUUD01. The sequence goes on from CAZUUD010000005.1 coordinate 6,044, forward strand.
CGATCTCACTTTCTAGCTCAGCATCTTTTTCGGCATAGACCAAATTCCTCAGACGACCAGTGGATTCCAAGTAATCTATAGCTTCGTCCAACTTGAGTTGGAGCAGAGAAACTTCCACATTAGGTTTTGTGGGTGCGAACTTCATAGCCAAAACTATCACGATGAATACTGCACTAAGTGCTATGAGAACCTCCAGCGTGTAGAGATAAGCTCGCATGATTTCATTAAGCGATTGTTATTTATTCTGGAGGTCAACATCAGAAATCATGTTCATAGAGCTAGAAAGCGCTGCGGTATTTCTTTTCGTCTTTGCGGTAGTATTTGGAACGCTCAGTGTTGCTAGCTTATTTGATAGAAGAGTTAATTCCCTAATAGCCTTAGCAATAGCCTTCTTTACCCTAACTAACGGAACGGCTGCCCTATTCATTTGGAATTTGATGCCATTCGCCACGATCTTGTTCTTCGTACTGTTCTTCATAGCCCTAGTTAGAAAATTCATGATCGGTAAGAGAGAAGAAGCAACACCACTAATAGTCGCACTAGGTTTGCTTCTTCTCTCGCTTAGCACGCTTACCCAAAACCTAGGTTATTGGTTTGGAATTCCGGCAGGAGATTTTGGTCTAGCAGCAGGAGTGATAATTGTTGCTTTGATGTTCTACCTAGCTTGGAGTCTGAATCCTAGTAGCTAAGCTTTTATATCAGGCAACGAAACTTAATTTAAGTGAACTACATGCCAGAGGAGTTCGAACTCGTACCTCTAGATCCTATCAAGGCGTTGGAGAAGCGAATAGAGAAGTTAGAACAAAGTATTCCGAGGCAAACAGCTAGTTTGGAATTTCTCGAACTAGTTAAGACGAATCAGCAAGTAGTAGATGATTTGGTTAAGATGAATTCTCAAGTCATTCATCGGTTGCTCTCTTTGACCGATGCCATAAATAGCCTAGTATCGAAGCTCAACGAGTTCATGAACAAGTTCGAGATAGCGACTTCTGAAGTCAGCGAGGAAAAACTAGAGGAGCTCGAACGAGAACAAGTGAGAATAAGGAACGAATATGAAGAACTCTCGCAAAAATTAGCGAAACTAGAAAAACGGATTAATGCAATGCTTCTCGCAAGACTACCTGTTAAGAGTTTGAAGAAGCTGCCTGTTAAGAAGTGAGTTAGATGATAGGACAGCAGCAGATTGTAACACCAGTGTTACTTACGGGAATATTGATAGCAATCATCGGCTCTGTTTACTTATGGGGGGCTCCACTCATAGAGAAGAACAGAGATATAGCACTGCTAAGGGATGCAGAAGATTTCGTCCTCTCGATGAACGAGCGGATAAAGGTGGTTGCCAACACCCAAGGAAGGGATGCAATAAGGATTCAGTTGCCTTTGCTAGTGAAGTTCAACGAAAGTAGTAACGAGCTGACCTTTGAGCTCACTACGAAGGGAAGCATCTATTCGGTTGGGAGGATTTACTTCGTTCGAAATGAGAGCGAAATAGCAACATGGGGAAGAGATGATCCAGCATTAGTGTACGTGGATGTAAATGAGTTAGGCGGTGCTTACTTCCATCGCTACACTTTACACTATAGGCAACTCAATGCCCCCACGAAGACTTACCTCATCAAATTAGTGGGTAGGTCAGGTGAGGTAGGGCAGGGCCATTGGATCTACGTTGAGTACAAAGGGGTGAGAGAAGAGGGAAACCTCATTCAAACGCTAGTCGAAGTAAAACTAGAGTAATTTTAGCTGGTGGCGACAAATTATTCTTATGAAAGGCCAGTACGAGGTGGTGAATGAGGTATTCCTCTTCATGCTAGGTATACTCATAGTCACGATCATAGCAGCATCTCTAGAGACAGTTAAAACCTCACTCCTTTCCTTGAACTTGAAGAGGAATTACGAACAGGTAGCTACGCTAATCACCTCGCTAGTGGTTCACTCATTCGTTGCTGGTGAAAATACTACATTGAGCTTCACTCTCCCATCACTCATCGCGGAAGAAGTTTATTCAATGAATTGTGAAGGGAATGAACTAAGAATAGAAGAACTTAATAATCCACTCAATAATCTGACTTACCCCCTATTTAATATACCCATTGAGAAAACTGTAGCATGCAGCGAACTAAGCAGCGCAAGGTACTTCTACCTCCGTAATACTGCACAAAACCTTAGCATAAGGAGGTGGTGAGATGAAGTTGAGACTGAGAATAAAGAAGAAAAAGAAGGAAGAGCCTAAGCGAATAGAGATAGAACGCATCCTAACTCAACCCATTAAACCGAGCATCGAAGTCAAACCCAAACGAGCTATAAAACTCATTCCAAAGCTTACCCAACCTAAGATAGAGAGGGAAACCAAAGAAGTCAAAGTCAAAACCCGACTCCCACCAGAGCTAGGTGCTGTCTTGCTTCAGCTGGCCAAGCTAGGAATAGGAGTTAAGGAAGAAAAACCCAAAGAAAAGGAAATAGAGGGTATAGAGCTACCACGAATTAAGGCAGATGTGAAACTTCCGGAATTCGAGGAAGAAGAGCTCAGGAGGCTGAGCATAAGGTACCCTCTCATTCCAAGGTCAGGAAAACCAAGGACCTTCGCGGAAGCTTACATATACTTCGATGAGCGTACCCATGAATTCGTCTACGAGGTCATAGAACCTCAGCTCACGACAGCAAACCAAAAACTTCTTGCTAGGATCAAGGAATTCATCCAAGAAAAGATAGATGTAGATTTCACTAAATTACGAAAGGGAGAAGCGATCAAGTATCTCACTGGCCTCTTCGAGGACGCTTTATCCTATTTCAAGGTGAGAAAATCGAAGGAAATAGAGGAAGTGATGAAGTACTACATCTATCGCGACTTCTTAGGGCTCGAACGAATCGAACCACTACTTCACGATCCTAATTTGGAAGATATAAGCTGTGATGGCGTTGGTATACCGATCTACGTTTATCACAAGGATCCCAGATTCGGTAGCATGCGAACCAATGTGAAATTCGATAGTAGAGAGGAACTAGACTCCTTCGTGATGAGGCTTGCAGAGCGATGCGGAAAAACTATTTCCCTAGCCTCTCCGCTACTTGACGGAACCCTACCCGATGGTTCTAGAGTCCAGGCTACCCTGGGTAGTGACATCGCTAGGAGGGGATCTAATTTCACCATAAGGAAATTCACAGAAAAACCACTAACACCTGTAGATCTACTTCAGTTTGGTACCTGCGATCTGACTACGATGGCATACCTATGGATGGCGGTGGAATACGGGAGGAGCATACTAATTTCTGGTGGTACCGCAAGCGGAAAGACGACATTGCTCAACGTGCTCAGCATGTTCATAAAACCCCAACTCAAAGTGGTTAGCATCGAAGATACTGCAGAGTTAAAACTAGCACATCCACATTGGGTTCCCCACGTTGCGCGTGTTCCAATAGCTGTGGAGCGAAAGGAAGTGGATCTCTTCGAACTTCTCAGGGCTTCACTCAGGCAAAGACCTGATTATGTGATTCTAGGAGAAGTGAGAGGGAAAGAAGCTTATGTGCTCTTCCAACAGATGGCCCTAGGTCACGGGGCTCTTGCTACTATTCATGCCGAAAACTTTGCAAGATTAGTGGATAGGCTAACTTCGCCTCCCATTTCTCTTCCGGCTAGTTTGCTCCAGAGTTTAGATGTGATAGTGTTCATAAGCAGAGTTAGAAAGAGAGAGAAGTACATACGTAGGATAAACGAGGTCATAGAGATAGTGGGCTATGATAGAGAACGAAAGTATCCCATCACCAACGAACTCATAAAATGGAACTCCCTCAAGGACGAGTTCGAAGTAAGATCGAAAAGCGTTTTGCTAAAGCGAATAGCAGAAGCAACAGGATTTACCAGAGAGGAGATAAGACGCGAATTAGAAGACAGAGCTAAGGTACTCCAATGGCTTACCCAGAAGAATGTGAAGGATTACAGGGTCATAACGAAGGTAGTTAACATGTTCTATGCGGCCCGTGAGAGACTCATGGAGAGAATAGAAATGGAGTTGGTATGATATGGGAAGCTACTCCAGATTTTGCTATCGTTGGTTTGGAGAGTACGTAAGACCTATTCGTAGTTACTTTGCGGATTTACATCAAGATCTCGTATTAGCAGGATTGAATTTCACCCTAGACGAGTATCTTTCAATGGCCCTCTTCACGAGTTTACTCACGTTCATGTGCGAGAACATAACACTTGCTTTCATCTTCGGTCTCTTCTTCGATCTTCCCATAGCCTTGACCCTATCCTTTCTCCTTGCTATAGCTCTTTCCACTCTCATACTATTTCTCTTCTATTCCTATCCAGCAACACTAGCAAGGAAGAAAGCACGGGATATGGATAGAGTGTTACCCTTTGCTACTACCTATATGGCATGTGTAGCAGCAGGGAAAACAGAACCTTATTACCTCTTCAGTACAGTAGGTAGTTTCGAGGAATATGGAGAAGTTGCGAAGAGATTCAACAACATAGCAAGGAACATCAAGTTCTTCGGTATGAATGCAGTTGACGCTATAAAGAGAGAAGCACTAAGGGTCCCTTCGAAGAGTTTTAGAGAATTACTTTGGGGTATAGTAGCCACGCTCATGAGTGGTGGTGATCTGCGAGGTTACTTGAAAGAGAGAAGCGAGCTTTACATGGCAGAGCATAGACGGAGCATTCAAAAGTACTCGCAAGATCTCTCCCTCTTCACGGAAATCTATTTGACTCTTGTCATAACGGGATCGATATTCTTCGTAGTCTTAACTTCCATAATGGCAGGAACGGCTGGTCTCGAGATAGTCATGCTCCAAAGCATGATCGTTTTCGTCTTTCTGCCCTTGATATCGATAGCTTTCATTGTCCTGATGAAATTGAGATCACCGGTGAAGTGAGATGCAGACAGAAGAATTATTTTTAGTAGGATTTTGTGCTATAGCAATCATAGCTACGTTCTTCTTCCTCCTAGGGAGTTTACTCATAGGTCTAGAGCTACTATTGATAGGCGCCATAACTACGCTCCTTCCTTACGGTGTAGTTCGCTTTCTAAAGTTCAGAGAGCTCAAAGCCTGTGAAAGGGAATTTCCGAACTTCCTCCGTGACTTAGCAGAAGCTAAACGAAGTGGGCTAACCCTGATTCAGGCCATCCAATCATGTGCTAGAAGAGATTATGGTCCACTGACTAAGGAAGTAAGAAAGATGAAGAATCAACTCTCTTGGAACATACCGCTCAAGCGGGTTCTAGAGAACTTCAGAAAGAAATTCAGAAGAAGTTCCATGATCTCCTACTCCACTCTGATCCTCGAGCAGGTAGAAGAGAGCGGTGGAAAGACAGAAGATATAATGGACTCACTTGCAGAAAGTATAGAAGCGCTTAGGGACCTCGATGAAGAGAGAAAAGCCCTCATGAATCAGCATATGACCTCGATGTACATGATCTTCTTCATATTCTTCGGCATAGCAGTGGCGCTGATAAAATTCTTAGCCCCACTGATTCAAGCACAAACAGAGGCGGCGACTCTAGGTGCCTTTACTTTAGGGGCAGGAAATCCATGCTCTGCTTGTGTTGGATTACAAACACCTGAGTGTACGACATGTCAACTATTCTTCAATCTCTGTTCCCTATTTGGATTTGGAGAAATAGATTCAGCTTCCTGCTACTTCAAATCGCTCTATTTATCCATGATTTTGATCCAAGGTGTATTCTCTGGTCTACTAATAGGTCAAATAACCTCGAATAGCATAATAGCAGGAGTAAAACATAGTTTAATTATGTTAGTGTTGAGCTTTGGCCTCTTCATTCTTCTAGTCACGGTAGGAGTGATCTGATGAGGGGCCAGATGAACATAGAATTCATAATAAGCGCTGGAATAGTGCTCAGTCTACTCTCCTTCATAGCATTCAAGGCAACTACTACTTACTTCCTTGCCCAATCCCAAGCAAGAGGAGAGATGATGTTCGCAAAAGCACACGCAATAACAGAACTCTTGCTCAAGTATCCGGGTAAACCTAAGAACTGGAACAACTTGAGTGAAGTAGAGATATTCGGCCTAACGGATGGAAGACCCTATGTTCTTGCCAAGGAAAAACTCCTAACATTAAATGCATGCTCACCAACTGATTACGAACGCATTAGGAATTTGCTTGGGCTTAGACTTGGAGAGAGGTTCATCCTAGAGGTTCGCGTATTCAATGGGACGGATTTAATAAGCTACGTTTCCTGCAAGCCGAGAGTGATCTCTTTACTCGCTCCCAAGTACATGATTATGAGGTACGCTACCATTTGTGATCCTCACTGTAAGGCTGCAAGAATAGAGCTAACGGTCTATTAAGTATTTCACTAGAAAATCTCAAGCATGAAAGGAATTGCTAGGATTTTAGAGGCAATTCTAGCTAGTGTGATAATCTTGGGCTCGTTATCCTATTTTCTCGTCGCTAAGGTACACGAGTCTAGGTGGGGTTATGTGATTCTAGAAAATGAGCTTCAAGATGTTCTAGTGACACTCACTAAAACAGGAGAATTGGTGAACTACATAAGGACGAATGACATCACGGGCCTACACGAAGAGCTCAACGCATTACTACCAAAAACTGTGATGTACAAGCTAGAAGTAATAGGTCTACCAAAACCGATGATAAGAATAGGATGCAATTGCACCGAATCAGAACTTTCGAAACTCAGGAAGATGCTTCACATTCAACGAGAGAGAACTTTTGAATTCAATGGAAGGAATCTGAGCCTAGGTTTTCAACGTATAGCTCTCTCTAAGCCATCTGAAGATTTAGATCTCATAGTCTTCTTCGGGTATAGGAACCTATCTCGTTACTCATGGGAATTGGAGAATTTCCTACAGAAAGATAAAGGAGTCTTGATGATAGCTAATCTCACAGATGAAGATCTTAATGACGCTTATCTCACGGAGCTCTTTGGACTTAATTATAAAACCGGACACCCTTCCAGAAACAATAATTTTGTAGATATTACCAACGTGTCCACGTTAGCTTATCACATATCCCGTCTGTTCGGTGATATGCCCATAAGGATCGATACGAACCTAAACACTCAGGGATACTTCTATCTAAGAACTTCGCTCCACAATCTCACAACAGGTCAGGATGAGAATGGAAGCTACGTTCTCCATGATCTAGACCCAACTAAGTACAGAGAGGGTGATGTATTTCTTGCTACCGATGAAGACGATAGAACGTGGAGGATCAAGGTTTACAAGATAGATGCAGATCCGAGTGATGAGGTTACTTATGCAGATATAGGGATAATAGACAGAAACTACACCTTTTTCATTCAGGATCCAATAGGCGAAAATCACGTGGCTGCGAACGAGTTAACCATAGTTAAAACTACGAACGACTTCGCCTCAGTTCAGATAAATGATGACGTTGGGCTCTACGGAAGAGGAAGAGCTGTATGGATAAAGTCTTACGATCCTAATGCTACGGACCTAAACCAACTTTTAAGATCTCTAGTACTCTATGCAGCTGGCGAGAGATTTGCTATGGAGCACTATCCTACGAAATTACCCGAACGATACGTAAGCGTAAGCCTTATACTAAGCGATGTGTACTTCGATTTCCCATTTGTGGTTAAACTTATAGGATGGTTCGTTTACTGAGGTGAAACGAGTGCTCTGCGTAAGATGTGGCAAAAGACAAGCAGTTCGCGAGGGCTTGTGTAAAGATTGTTATCTCGAAAGAATAGAACTCAAACTTCCGAAGCGAATAGAACTAGAAAGATGTGAATGTGGTGCAATCCGCTATCGTGGAAGCTGGAAAAAGGAAATAGATGGAATTCTAAGAGATATTCTAAAACGGGAGCTAAGGCGAGTAGAATTTCAAGCTAGAGTTAAGAGCTACAGACTAACGGAAAGGAGAGGGAAGTTCTTAGTCGAGATCGAAATCGAGGTGAAAGTTCCAGAACTTCATGCAAGCAAAACGTTGAAGCGAGAATTGGAACTTGTATTTAGGAGAAAGCTATGTACGAAATGCATTAGGAAGAGAGGCGGGTATTACGAAGCGAAGGTACAGCTTCGCGAACTCGATGAGAAGAAAGTAAGAGAAATAGTAGCTCGTTTTGAGGAAGAACTAAGCAGAGTGGAGGAGCTAAAGAATGGCGTCGACCTCTACTTCATCTCCAAGTCGGTAGCAAAAAGATTAGTCAACGAACTTAAACAAAGCGGCTTCGTGGTGAAGCACTCCGTAAAGTTAGTAGGAATGAAGGGAGGGAAGAAGCTATTCAGAGAGATCTATTCTGTCAAACCTCTGAATGATAAATGAGAAAGAGTTAAAACTTACCTCCTAGCTAAGATGTATGGAAGAAGAAATAGCGAGGATGCCCCTCCCGAAGGAAGATGAAGTGCTCGGAGTAGTAGAAGAAAGACTAGGAGGTAATAAGGTTAGGGTGAAATGTCAGGATGGAAAGTTAAGGATATGCAGAATACCAGGAAAGTACAGAACTAAACTTTGGCTAAGGGTAGGAGATATAGTGTTGGTGAAACCGTGGGAGATTCAAGGCGACGAAAGGGGAGATGTCATATTTAGTTATTCGAGGGCTCAGGTAGAATGGTTGAGGAAGAAAGGTATTCTCAATCTATAATAGAACTCCGTATACCAAAGGAGAAAGTAAACTTCATAAAGCGACTAGTACCAGAGATAGAGCAGAGAGCAAATGTGAAGCTCGAAGTTCAGGATGACGGTACAGTAAGGATTAGCGGGGATGCCCTTGGTTGTTGGACGACGAAGCACGTGATCACAGCGCTAGCTAGGGGTTTTGCGAAGGAAGATGCTTTTACGCTCTTCGGAGAAGATAAGCTACTCTACGTAATTCCCATAGCAAAGGAGAGAAATAAGCTAGTGAGGATAAGGGCAAGGATAATAGGAACGAAAGGTAAGATGAAGCAAGAGATAGAACGAATGACAGGATGTAAGCTAGCAATTCACGGTAAAACTGTATCCATAATTGGTAGTGGAAGGGCATTAGAAGTAGCGAGAACTGCGATAGAAAAGTTAATTCATGGTGCTTCTCACAGTAAGGTCCTCAGCTATCTCAGAAGAGCTAAAGTAGAAATGGTATAGGATCAACTGTTTTAAACTTCTAGCCGAAAATTAAGAGTTACGGTGATTCTATGGGAATTGCAGAGGAGCTTGCAGCAAAACAAAGGGAGATAAGCATAAGCGAGTTCTTTGAGAAGAACAAACACTTACTAGGCTTTGATAATCCCACTAAGGCACTACTCATAGTCGTGAAGGAGGCGGTAGATAATTCTATAGACGCTTGCATGGAAGCAGGAATACTACCCACGATCAAAGTAAAGGTAAAACAACTAGAAGAAGACAAATACAGGGTGGAGGTCGAAGATAATGGTCCAGGTCTTCCACCAAAGGTAATTCCAAAGACTTTTGGCAAGTTCCTCTACGGTTCTAGGTTTCACAGACTTTGTCAGGCAAGAGGGCAACAAGGAATAGGTATCAAGGGTTGTGTTCTCTATGCCCAGCTCACCACTGCAAGACCAGCCCAAATTTGGTCGAAAACCAGCGAGATGGACTACACCTATTTCGCTGAGCTGAAGATAGACGTAACGAGAAATGAGCCAATCGTCTTAAAGGAAGAGCGCATTCCAAATGGAAAGAGGAGTGCACTGAAGGACCATGGTATAAGAATAGGGTTAGAAGTAATAGGAAGGTACAGACGAAGTAAAGGGATAGATGATTACCTGCTTCAAACCGCAATAGCAAACCCATTTGTTAGAATCGAATACGAGGCACCCGACGGAAGAAAGGAGATAATAGAGAGAGCAACGAATCATCTACCGAAACTACCAAAGGAGATAAAACCACATCCCTATGGAGTTGAGTTAGGAATATTTCTACGTATGTTGAAATCCTCTAGGAGTAGAACGCTTGAGAGTTTTCTCGTTAACGAATTCTGTAAAATAGGAACTACGACTGCAAGAAAAGCCTGTAAACTCGCTAGGTTAAAGAGCTCTGCTAATCCGCGAGATCTAACTCATAGAGAAGCTGAGCGCTTATTGAAAGCCTTGCAAAGTCTTCCAATTCAAAGACCGCCTCTCGATTGTCTGTCACCCATAGGGAGCAAGGATCTAGAAGCAGCACTCAAGAAGCTATTTCCAAATGCAGAGCTCATAGCGGCTTATACACGCGATCCTAATGTCTATCGGGGTAATCCATTCCAAGTAGAAGCAGCTATAGTCTATGATCCTACTAAGTTCAAACCTGTGGAGTCCGTGAAACTCATGCGATTTGCGAATAGAGCACCGCTCCTCTATCAACAATCAGCTTGTGCCATCTACAAGGCAGCTACCTCGATAGACTGGCGAAGATATGGACTTAACCAAACCAAGGGAGCGCTTCCTACAGGAC
>CAZUUD010000005.1:16428-22952 GCA_964623045.1 uncultured archaeon
ACTTCCAATAGGGCCATGTCTCATAGTAGTTCATCTCTGTTCGGTTTGGGTACCTTTCATAAGTGAGGGTAAGGAGGCCATAGCGAGTTATCCCATAATTCTGAAAGAGATCAAACTAGCTCTCCAGCATGTAGGAAGGAAGTTAAGTGTCTATCTCAGTGGCAAGCGAAGGGCCCATCTCGAGCTTAAACGAAGAGAGCTCTTCCAGAGATATGCGAACGAGGTAAGTAGGGCCCTAAGCTCACTCACTGGTGAATCAGAAGCAAGCGTAAGGAGTTTAATTCTAGAGTTAATAGAGAAGAGAAGAAAATCTCAAAACGTGAAAACGAATAATTCATAAATGCCCCCGTAGCTCAGCCTGGATAGAGCGCCTGGCTTCTAACCAGGAGGTCGGGGGTTCGAATCCTCCCGGGGGCATAGTTGAACAAAGATAGATTTCGCTTTTCTGTTGCCTAGATGTTACCACTTTTAAAAAGTTCTTACTAAACCTTACTCAGATGACCCAGATAATATCGATAGTTTCCGGAAAAGGTGGTGTCGGAAAAACAATGTTAGCAGCTAATCTCGGAATTGCACTTTCCCAATTGGGAAAGCGGGTAACCGTAATAGACGGAAACCTGACTACTCCTAACTTAGGCTTTCATCTAGGTATGTCCTATGCTCCTGTCACACTTCACGATGTACTCAAAGGCAGGGCAACTCTCTTAGAGGCTATCTACGAGCACGAGACTGGGTTAAAGGTAATACCGGCAGGTATATCGCTTGCTGATCTTCGTGGTATAGATGCAAAGGACCTGGCTGCAGCCTTACTAGACCTCGTGGGTAGAGACGAGATAGTGCTCATAGATGCTGCAGCCGGCTTGGGAAGGGAGGCCATAGCAGCCATGGAAGCCAGTAACGAGGTGATCTTCGTGACTAATCCAGAGCTCCCAGCAGTGCTGGATGCTCTCAAAGCAAGTAAACTAGCAGAGCAGATGGGAGTTGGTGTAAGAGGATGCGTCGTGAATAGAGTAGAGAGAAAGAGGCATGAACTCACACTCAACGAAATCGAAAGCCTAGTAGATATGGATGTTCTAGCTGTGATACCAGAAGATAGGGCAGTGAAAGAAGCCATAGCCAAGAGGATACCAGTCTTGCTCTATAAACCGAACTCTAGGGTAAGCATAGCTATAATTAACCTCGCCCGTAAGCTCGTGGGACTTCCAGAAAAGGTGCCTTGGTATGCTAAACTCTTCTGGTTCGTCAGATAGGCTCAAGCGAAGAAAGAAAAGAGCAGAAGAAGATATAGAGCCTGTCGAATGGAAAGCGAAGCCTAAGTCTGCATGACTTTAGAGCGAAGCTCAGTAACATCTAGTTCTGCCATTACGACTGGTACCCAGATCTCATAATCCTCTAATAAGGAAGGGTTGACCTCTCCCATTATGCCTATTCTCGTGCCCTTTACGCAGATTTCGGCACATCTTCCACGGATGTAGTTGGGATCATCATAGGGAAGCAAGTGATATTCGACTCCTAGTGAACTTAAGATGGCATCTACATCCGAAGCTATGACTTCATAACCTACATTGCTGTCACAAATGACGAGCGCTAATTTGCGTACGTTTTTCGTTCTCGTCTCTTCTCTTTCATCGACTAAGACTGCATCACCAAGTTCGAAGATTCGCTGAGGGAGTTCAACGTGTTTGTTAAGGGCTAGGAAGTTAAGCATTCCAGGTAAGAGTGATACTCGTAAACAGTCATAGAGCGTGGAAACTGGATTGGCTATGGTTACTAACTTCTTGGTTGGTGCAAACTTCTTTTGTCTCTCTTTCGAACTCAGAACGGGAAGCATGACTTCTTGATAACCCAGACCGATTGCTAGTTCGCGTAACCTAGAGGAGAATCTCTCCAACTCTAACTCACCTCCTATAGTTGCTAGGTTAGGAAGCTCGGGAACGAAGTTCTCGTAGCCATATGCTATAGCCACGTCCTCTATGAGGTCGACCTCATGGAAGATATCTGTCCTATAGGGAGGAACTCTCAGTGTGACGAAATTCTTCTCCACTTTTCTTATTCCATATCCCATTCGTTTCAAAAGGTTAGCAATTTCTCTGGAAGAGAGATTGAGACCGAGTAGAGTATTACAAGCCGAAATACTTAGCTTCATCTCTCTCGCTTCGAGTACTGGAGTAACTACTTTACCTTTCTTAGTTAAGATTTCGACCCCTTCCAACTTCCCACCGCGCTCGATCAGACTTGTGGCTAAGAGAACCAGAACTTGATTCACTGATCTAAAATCGGTGCCAGTGAGCTCTACGAAGAGATTCTTAGTTCGGGTAGTGACACGGGTTCTCTCCGAATTCAGAATAGGGGGAAAACTGAATATCCCCAAGGAGTCCACGTAAACAGGAAATTCCTCCCTTACTAGATGCGCATAGGCTCTTCCTTTCTGAGTTTGCTCTAGGACCGCCTCGAGAGTAAGTTCTTCTTTCTCTCCTAATGGTATGAAACTTTCATTTCTCTTCCCGCACCTGTATTCTATTGGCGGTACTACCTTATCGAGATCATGAATTCCTATAGCTACTTTTTCTCTTCTCCTTCCAAGTGTCTCGTGAAACGCTTCCTGAACTTGCATTAGGCTTTTGAGATAACGATCGTCTATCCTAACTCCTCTGATCACAGCACAAGCAATGTAGGGCCTCGATCTCACGTCCTTTACTCTTACTTGGAGCCTAGGTTTGCCTATCGAAATCTCTTTGTAATTTTCCATTCCTAAACGAAATCTAAGGGCCCTTGCAAGTCCTTCGATCGGAAATAGATCTGGCCTGTCAGGACAGTGCTCTACTCTAACTTCCTCTTCGTCTATCTCCTCTACCTCCGGTTTCAGGGAGTTCAGTAAACGCTCGAGTTCTTCATCACTAAGCTTCTTGCCTATGAGGGAAAACAAATCTTCCTTATCGTAGCTCAGCACCGGCATTTAGATCACGCTCTTTTTCCTAAGCCAATCGAGATCAGTCGAGTAGAGATACCTTATATCATCCACGCCTAATCGAAGGAGGGCAAGCCTACCAATCCCTAACCCCCAAGCAAGTACAGGGCAACTCACGCCTAATGGTAATGTAACTTCCGGTCTAAATATACCAGCGCCAGCAAATTCCACCCACCCCAACTTCTCGTGATAGGCGAATCCCTCAACACTGGGTTCAGTAAATGGGAAATAACTTGGCTTGAATCTTATACGCTCTGCCCCGAAGAAGCGGGCTATCTCGCTTAGATAGCCTAAGAGATGTCTGAAGTTCAAACCCTCTCCTACCACTATTCCTTCACACTGTTCGAATTCTATAAAGTGCTTGGCATCTATTACATCTGGCCGAAAGACTCGATCTATCACGAACATCTTGTGAGGTATCTCGCCAGTTTTGCCTAGTTCTGCTAACTTTCTTGCACTGACTGCAGTACAATGGGATCGAAGAATTAGTCTTCTTGCTAGTGAGAAATCCCAATTACCCCATCCACAGCTGCCAGTCTTCCATCCATTTCTATGGGTGAGTTCAACCCGCTTCCATAAGTTCTTGTCCAAAACCTTACCTTCTCTAGGATATTCGACGAAGAACATATCGTGGATGCTTCTAGCAGGATGATCAGATGGCATGAAGAGGGCATCGCAATTCCAGAAGTTCAGCTCCACCAATGGACCCTTGGCTTCGACGAATCCCATGGCTATCAATCTCTCTCTGACTTCGTCTAGGATCCTTCGATAGGGATGATATTTTCCAGGATACCTCTTACTTCCTATTACTCTTACGTCATAGGGTTTCAACTTCGCCTTTCTCCACAAACCCGATCTAAGGAGTTCTGGAGTAAGTCTATTGATACCAGCTCTGAGTTGCTCTTCAGCGAGATCCCTAACACTTCTTTTCACTTCTTGAACGAGTTTTCGTTTCAACAACAAATTCAGAAGATCAGCTTCTACTTCCCTACCTTCTTCTATCGACCTAAGTGCTAGTTGTAATTCGTATTTCCTTGGAACTTTCAGAAGCCTAACGATCTTCCCTCTCACTTCTACCCATCCGTTGCGCTTGGCCCATGCTAAAGCGATGGCGAGCTCTGGGAGTAGGGATCTAAGCTCATCTAGAGAGACCCCTCCTCTCTTCTCGAGAATTCTCACCAATCTGAGCTCAGGGAGACCTGATCTCAGGTAACGTCTACCCTCATCCGTGAGCTCATATGCCATAGTTTAAGATTTAATATTAGCTTTTATTACGTCTCTTAACTCCTCCTTAGATTTGACTCCGAAGTATTCTTTGAAATGCCTAGTAGTTCGCAACAGTTTTGTTCTTGAGAATTTCTCAGATCTGACAAACCCCATCCTCTCTAATTCCCTTACGTACTCATAAGCCCTGTTACCTATGGCTCTTACTAGATCACTCTGCTTGAGGGGCTCGTAATAGGCTATCAATGAGAGGGCTCTGAGTAATCCTCTGCTGAGTTCGGCGTGTCTCGTGAATCTTGCAACTTGTTGAGAGTACGCGGACTTCACAGCTAACTTGTAACCATTAAGCTCTAAGAGCTCGATTCCACTATCGTTCCTCTCATATCTTCGTTTGAGTTCGCTCAACAATCTATTTAGCTCCTCTCCACTCACCTTGAGGAAGCGTTTCAATTCCTCGGAAGAGAGCGGCTTTTCAGTTACGAATAACGCAGCTTCAAGGAGTGCTAGTTTTTTTCCTTTAGTTTCTTGCATCTTTTTTATTTTTCCATCTTAATCTAAATTTCTATGGCTTCGGAAGAACTTTTTTCCTTGGTAAAACGTCTTTCAGAAGCGATTGGTTGTGGTGGTGATGAAGAAGAGGTAGTGAAGATAATAACATCGGAGTTGGAGGGAAAAGCTGAACTCAGACGCGATAAAATGGGGAATCTCATAGCAAAAGTAGGTAGCGGTAAACCTAGGATCATGTTAGCTGCCCATATGGATGAAATTGGTTTGATGGTGAAACACATAGATGATAAGGGATTCATTAAGTTTGCAAAGTTAGGTGGGATAAACGATCACATTCTACTCGGACAAAGGGTAAAGTTGAAGACTTCAGATGGAAGTTACGTCTATGGAGTCATAGGATCGAAGCCAATTCACTTACTAAAAGAGGAAGAGCGTAAGCAGGTGGTGAGTTATGAGAAGATGTTCATCGATGTAGGAGTAAGAAGCAGAGAAGCGGCTGAGAAGCTAGGTTTGAAGGTAGGTTGTATTGCTACGTTCGATAGAACCATGGAAAGAATGGGAGAGTTGATATGCGGAAAGGCCTTTGATGATAGACTTGGTTGTGCTGCTCTAATAGAAGTACTGAAGCAAGCAGAACCCAAATGTGAAGTCCTAGCTTGTTTTACGGTTCAAGAGGAGCTTGGATTAAAAGGCGCGACAACTTCTGCCTTTGCCCTTGAGCCTGATATAGGTATTGCGATTGATACAACAATTGCTGGGGACTTTCCGGGGATGGAGCCCCACGAAGCACCAGTAGAGATAGGGAAGGGTGCAACCATAGTAGTGGCTGATGGTAGGAAGGAATCGTTGGGCTATGGTTTGATTCCATCTAGAAAGATAAGAGAATGGCTGGAGGGATTGGCAAAGAGAAATAACCTACCCTACCAGTTAGAAGTGGTCGAAGGAGGAACAACAGATGCTGCTGCAATAGCTCTAAGCAGAGGTGGTGTTCCTGCAGCAGCCGTTTCAATTCCAACTCGCTATCTTCACACACCTATAGAAGTGGCATCATTGAACGATTTGGAAATGACTATAAGGCTGCTGAAATTGGCTGTGGAGAATCCACCTAGTGAGTACTAATCAGATAATTCTATTTCTATCTTAACATCTTGGGGTATAGGGATTCGCGTTATTTGTCTAAGAATACGTGGGTTTGCAGCCACGTCGATTATGCGTTTATGAATTCTGAGCTCCCAGTGGTCCCAATTCGTAGGACCACCACGATGCATTCCATCTCCACAAGGAGTACGAATACATGTTATGCGTAACCTCTTCGTCGGTAAGGGGATAGGCCCACGAACGGCTACCCCCAACTTGTTCGCTAACTCCTTTATCTCCCTAGCAATTTCATCTAGCTTTTTCGGATCTCTCCCCCAGAGCTTTATCCTTGCGCGCTGCATGAAAATCACTATTCTCGTCGTTTATTTAGATATCCTTAAAAAGATAATAACGATGAGGGGTCTAGCCCAAATAGACTTCACTATAGCTACTGCCATGTTCATTCTGATCTTTGCTTTCCTCGCAGGCTTCTCAACTGATTACTTCACATCGATGAAGAACGACGTGATGCTTCTGGAACGAAAGACTATGTTGATGACTTTTCTCCGCTCCTTGTTAGATTATGGAATACCAGAAAATTGGCATGTTCTCGTGAGAACTTACGAGAACTACACCACTCCATATTATGCAAGAAGCTTTGATCACTCAAATAACGCTACGGTAGCGATTTTCAATTCTGGTGAGCTCAATCAAACTGATGATGGAAACTATGCTTGTATAGTGAATA
>CAZUUD010000006.1:0-19569 GCA_964623045.1 uncultured archaeon
CGCTTTAATAATTTGGTCCTTCTTCGTTGGAGTCCTGCAATTGCTATTGCTCGAACTAAAGTGTTGGGATCTGCTTTCGCTATAGAATCTACCGTCGTCAGACCAAATTGCTTTAAGTTTTCATACGCCCTAAGTGCACTGAGATCTGAGGTGTTTTGCGAAAGCAAGGTTATAAGCAAGTTAGAAAACGGCTTTCGGAATTCTCGCCTAAGACTCTTCCAATTCCTCGTTAATTTCTCCCAATGAGATCTTCTTCCAAAGTGTTTCGAAAGTAGTTCGTAAATCTCGTGGCTCATCTCCTATTTAAACTTCCATTCGAAGTTCTTCTTATGTGTTTGACGTATTTGAAAAGAGGATGGAGGTATTATCGAAGAAGTATAGAAGCATTCGTAATCGCCGAACTTCTTGTGCTGTTCCTCCTTTTCATCATGGGAGTACTCGTTCTACTAAATCCCATCTTTCTTCAATCATTCCTCACAGGAAAACCGAGTTCGATTGATTTGGCTAGCGTATTAGTGTTAGTGTTACTTGTGATTCTGAGTTCTCTTTTCCAGTTCGGAATCTATGGTATTGCGTTCGAAAGTACTAGAAGACGTGCTAGAGTAGGGACGATGTTCAAGACCATCAAAGCCTATTGGACTGGGTGGTTAGGCATAAGCGTGTTGATCTCCTTCGTTCTCCTTCCCCTAGTCTTCTTCTTCACTTATTCTCTAGCGACATTCAACTTACCTGGTATCATAGTAAGTGCAATCGTCCTTCTATTTCTGTCTCTTTTATTCCTCCTTGCCTACCCAGCTTTGATTGATGTGAAGAGCACTAAGAAAGCTCTCCAACTCAGTACCCGAATAGCGCTTTCTAACTTTCTAGAACTATTGGCCTTGTTCTTGTTCTTCGCAGGAGTTTCCTTTCTCGTAGCTCTAATTCCCTTATTCGGATATTTCATCAACACGCTCGTAATATCACCTATTGGCTACGCTACTTACGTCTCCTTCTACAAAGCAAAGAAGCGAAGAAGCTAAGTGCGCTGGCCGGGATTCGAACCCGGGTCTCCGGCTTGGCAAGCCGGTGTCCTGCCACTAGACTACCAGCGCATGATGGGCTCGCCCGGATTTGAACCGGGGACCTCCGCCGTGTGAAGGCGGCGTCATAACCGCTAGACCACGAGCCCTTGATAATCTTTAATGAGAAGAGGTTAAACTTTATGGGCCAGGCCGGATTTGAACCGGCGACCTCCGGTTAGCTTAAGCCTGGCGGCCTTATAAGACCGGCGCTCTTTCTGTGCCCCGCTACTTGGCGGAGCTAACCAGGCTGAGCTACTGGCCCACTAAATTGATAGATGCTACTTTAATCTTTTAATCGATAGGGATCTTTTCCTATTACCTTTGCAGAGGTATAGAGTTGATTCAGAACTCCAGGATGCTTTGTCTCTAGATCTTCCAACATCCTATCTAGGGTCTTCGTTAGCTCATCTTTCATCTCACATTCATTTCTCGGAGTAAGTTTCAGAAATTCGCTACAGATCCTGGCTTCCCTCCCTCTAAGAAATCCTAGAGGTGACCAAAGAAAGATAGGTGTGCCTTCTAGAAATGTTCTGAGAAATAATGTAAGTATCTCCTCAAGTACTAATGAGGTCATGATCTTAGCTTCGTTATCTCCTAAGAATTTCTTACAGATTTCAAGTTGAGTGTTTATACACTCTTGACAACTCTTAGGTTGGCTTGGTATCCTTAATCTTTTCATCTCAATCTTTCCGATCTTCGGTTCAGTAGAAGTTTTCTCTTCGAAGTCAAATATCAAAGCAATTAGCCTTAATTCCTTCCACTTAGCAAAGATCTTTTCCAGCTCCTCTAGAAGTAAAGCATGAAATCTGGAACATCTAGGAACAAATATAACTACTTTATCTCCCTTTTCTATTCCTAACTTCCTTAACTCTCGCTTGACCCTCCTTCTCACAAGTCTGATTAAGCACTGCTCGCAATATGCCCTCCCTTCGTGAGGTCTAGAGATCCTTGCCTTTCTTCCACACTTACAAAACATCAGGATACCTTTATCGCTTTTGCTGGGCATAAGTCGGCTGCCCGTTTCACTTTAGCCTCGAGCTTCTCCTCGACCTCTTCTTTCTTTACGCTACTCTTTCCTTCTTTTAGCTCAAACACTTCACTACATAAACTGACACAAAGGCCACATCCAATACATTTCTCTCGATCTACTTCGACCTTCATCTCTTTCTTTTGAATAGGTAGAGATAAATATGCTTTGGCTCCTCGGTATGATTCTAGGAATTGCGCTAGGGATCTTTGCTGGTCTATTTCCAGGAATGCATCCTAATACTATAGCTCTCTTCGCTCCATTCTTCTACTCGATTTTCAATGACGATCTTACTTTCCTAGCATTTCTTGTGTCACTAGGTGTTGCCGACGCAATAGTGAATTTCGTTCCTGCCTGTCTCATAGGCGTACCAGAAGAAAGTAGCTCACTTTCCGTACTTCCAGGTCATCGATTGCTTATCGAAGGAAAAGGAGAAGAGGCGATTCAGCTTGCAATTCTAGGATGTCTAGGATCGATATGGTTCTCCTTGCTACTTCTTCCCTTACTCTATTTCATCTTCCCAGTGCTCTATAGGGGCATAAGATCATTCGTACACTTACTTCTCATAATCGCTGTTACCTATCTCATATCGAAGGAGAAATTGAAGGGGAGAGCTATCTTAGCATTCTTCCTTGCTGGTATTCTTGGTGTAGCACTAGATAAACTCCCTCTGGATCCCAGATTCGCGCTCTTTCCAGTCTTCACAGGTTTATTTGGTTTACCAGTCCTCCTTTTGGCCTTAAAGGAAAGAAGTACGTTTCCTGAACAAAAAGAATCACGACTCATTCTCTCATCAGTCATTTTCACGCGCGCTTCACTAGCAGGAACGCTGGGTGGGATTCTCGTTGGTCTATTGCCAGGAATAGGACCTGCGCAAGCCATTGTGATATCGAGCGCTATCTTAGGTAGTAGTGAATTCAGAAATGAGAGGTCTTTTCTCATATCTCAAGGTGCTGTAGCACTTTCGAACTTTCTCTTCTCCATTCTAGCCATAGTGCTTATAGGAAATCCGAGAAGTGGAATAGCAATAGTAATCGATAGGTACATGAGACTGGATTTACTTCATTTAGCTTACGTGTGTTTTCTCTCTTCTCTCGTAGCCGGAATAGTTGGTTTACTCTCTCTAAAATTGTCTAAATTCTTCATCAAACTTATGAAGAAAGTAAATTATCGAATGCTTAATGCAATTGTGGCCTTCATACTAGTAGTGATGGTGCTTCGCTTCACCGGTTCCTTAGGACTTTTCGTCCTCCTCGTTGCTACCTCGATAGGAATCTATGCTAACTTGGCCCAGATAAGCAGATCACATCTGATGGGAGTTTTGATCTTACCTACTATACTGTTCTTTTCGGGTGTCGATCTATGGAGCTTCCTCTGAGATATGTGCTGTGGTTAAAACTTCAAAGAATAAAGGTGGGACCTTATGGTCCGCGCGATTTTCACGTAAGAGAAGTCCCAGTAATGAGATTAGAACGAAACGGAAAGCACGCTATATTTTTGCTTAAGAAAGTGAATAGAACTACCCTATCCGTTTTGAAGGAGATTTCGAGTAAATGTGGAATAGATCTCAAAGAGATTGGATTTGCTGGAATGAAGGATAAATGTGCAACCTCGTTTCAATATATCTCCTTGCCGAGAAGCTTAGCATTAGCCCTTGAGGAAGTGAAGCTAAGAAACGCAAAACTCACGTTTGTTGGCTATGGGAGAAAAATAAAATTGGGAAATTTGGTAGGAAACGAGTTTCACATAAAACTCAGGTTAAGGGATGATGAAAAGAGGGCGAGGAGTGTGTTGGAGAAATTCGAGAAATGTATTAGTGATAAACTCCTTCCTAATTACTTCGGTCTTCAACGTTTTGGGAGAAATCTCGATAATCACCTAAAGGGATATGAACTCGTAAAAGGCATGAAGTCATTCAGAAAGGAGAGGAAAATACTCAAGCTTTACCTGCATGCCTTACAGGCCTATCTCTTTAACAGCGCTCTCACCTCTTACATTAATGACTTCGAAACTCCTTATAGGAGAAAAGTCAAGCTGGTGGGTTACAATACTAGACTTGGTAGAGGAATGTTCGATCTCTACTATAGATCCATTCTCAAAGAACTCGAATTAAATCCTGAAGAATTTCACATACCCTGGCTAAGGCTCACAGCAGAAGAGAGGAAACGAAAGGCCTTCGTATCGCCAATGAATTTTTCGTGGAAAATAAGAGAAGGTCTTTTAGAACTCAACTTCCGTCTACCACCTGGGAGTTATGCGACCATTCTCCTTAACGAGCTTACGATTGGATTCGATCCACGCTACGAAGTTCTTACTTCTTGATTTCCGAGAGTATGCATTCCTCTGGTAGTTTATCCTTTCGCAATCTAACGAAGCTAGGTGCTCTTAGTTTTCCGTCTGAAGTCAACTCTAGGAATTTTACCTCACATACGAGTTTTGGTCTAACGAATCTAACTTTCTTCATGATTTGTTCGGATTCCTCAAAGACATCAAATGGATTTTTCTCAATCACTAACTTCTCTAACTCTCGTTTGAGCTCCGCTAAGTCCTGTTCACTCCAACCAGTACCTACCCTTCCGACGTACTTCAGTTTCTTCCCTTCGTAAACTCCCAGGAGTAAGGCACCGAAGTACGGCGCCCGCTTTCCTTCACCTATCGTATAACCTCCTATTACACAATCCAGAGTGTTAAGGGATTTTATCTTAAGCCAATATTCACTTCTCTTCCCGACTAAATAGGGAGAGTTCACATGTTTCGCTACTATTCCTTCCAGTCCTAATTCTTTGCATCGCTCAAAGAATTCCTTCCCCTTTTCTCTGACCCACCTGGATAGCAGTACATGCTTACCTTCTTTGACAGTATCTTCGAGAATACGTTTCCGCTCCAGAAGTGGGAGCTGAGTTAGGTCGCGGCCATCTTTGTAGAGTATATCAAACACCACGTAACATGCTGGCATTGTCATTGAGAGCAGCTCGATCCTGTTCTTATCTTCAACGTGTTCTCTTTCCGCTAGTTTGTAGAAATTCGGTTTACCTCCTTCCAAGACTACTACCTCGCCATCTAAGATAACTCGCTTCGCCTTCACGCAATTTAGTAACTCATTTAACTCAGGATATCTGTACTCGAAGTAGAGCATCCTTCTATTGAGAAGTCTTAACTTTCTGTTCTCCACGTCTACGTAGGCTATTCCTCTGGTTCCATCGAATTTTATCTCGAAGATGTAATTCTTATCATCGAATGGTTTCGAGGGAAATGCAAGCATCGGTTTTATCTTAACCTCGAATAAGTCCATTACTTCACTAAGACTTTCTTCTTTTTAGCAGATTCCACGCTAGCTTTGAGTGCTTCCATTAGGCTCTTAGCGAGTTCTGCTTCTTCCTCCCGCTCGACTTCAATTTTCTTTCCTTCGAGTTTAGCTTTCACCAACTTCTTTATCGCCTCTGCATAGGAATCCTTGAACGTTTCTAATTTCAGCTCCTTAGTAGTTAGCTGTTCTATAAGTGCCCTCGCTAACTTTAGTTCCTCTTCTCTTATGGTTACTAGACCTCTGAGTTCCTCGAGATCTTCTATGTCACGTACCTCGCCCAAGTAATGCAACACGTGCATCACTATTCCCTTCTTGTAAGGTCTTAGAGCCACGATGTATTCCTTATTCTTCATCACGACCTTTCCTATCGCAACCTTGCCACTCACTCGAAGTGCTTCTACGAACAAGGAATAAGCCTTCACTCCCGTTTCTTCAGGAACTACGTAGTAGCTCGTCTGATAGAGTATGGGATCTATCTGAGATATGTCTACGAACTCTACTATTTCTATCGTTTTTGTTGTCTTCAACTTTAGTCTCTCCAACTCGCTCTTCTTAATCGTAACGTATTTCCCTTTCGAGACCTTCACACCCTTCTCTATTTCGTTCCACGGAACCTCTCGCTCACATTTCGGACACCATCGCTTGTATTTTATTGGAGTTCCGCACCTCGAACAAAGCATGGTAAAGCTTACTCCCTTTCCAGAAATGGCCGAATATACCTTCACTGGAATGTTGACCAAACCAAAGGATATAGATCCTTTCCACACAGCTTTAGGCATGATTTTGTCTCAGTCTTAAGTTATATATTTCTCTTAGTCAAGAGTGCTCATGCGATGTTTCATCGCAATAGACGTACCAGAAGATCTATGGGGAAATTTGATCGAAATTCAGAACCGAATAAAGGGAGAAGGCGTGAAATTAGTGGAACCCCAGAATTTTCACATCACCTTGAAGTTCCTCGGTGATCTAGACGATCCTCGACTATCGGAAATAAAAGATTGGTTTTCAAAATTGGAGTTTGAGAGGTTTAAAGTTGAGCTAAGAGGGATTGGGTTCTTTCCCAATGAAAGCTTCATAAGAGTGATATTCATAAGGTGTCTCTCGGACGAACTCGAGAGGTTAGGAAGGTTCGTAAATAGCGAATTAGAGAGGTTTGGTTTCAGAAGAGAGGAATTCGTTGGCCATTTGACATTGGCAAGGGTGAAAAGAAAACTTAGCAGAAACGTTTTAAATGAGCTCTCTAAAATAAGAAACATCTACGTGGGGGAGTTCGAAGTAGAAGAAGTAAAACTGAAACTGAGTAAACTTCGTCCAACTGGTCCGATCTATGAGGACTTGTTTGTGGTGAAGTTGGGTGAAGGGTAAGGGTTTTGAGATCATAGAAAAGGAAATAGAAAGAACCCAAGTGCTCATCCTAGCTGGAGGTAAAGGAAAGCGAATGGGAAGAATAGACGTCCCAAAAGCTTTGCTTGAGGTGTGCGGAAAACCTCTTATAGATTATACTTTAGATCTATGCATCGGTAATGGGTTCAGAAAATTCGTCTTTCTACTCGGTTATAAACACGAACAAATAGAGGAGCATTTGAAAGAATTGGAATCTAAATATGAAGATGTGAGTTTCGATTTCTCGATAGAACCGCCAGAGGTGGAGGGAAAAGGAAAAGCCATTAGGTATGCGATCGAAACTGGGAAAATAGACTTAGGAAAGAGGTGTTTGATACTATATCCAGACGACCTCTTCTTTGATCAACATCTTCCATTAAAATTACTCCTTCAGCACCTCCAGGGCATTGGTATGTTCGAGACCTTAGGTACATTGGTGCTAGTATCTGGAACCGAATATCCTTATGGTGTTGGTGATCTAGACGAGTTCGGTGTAGTGAGACGTTATGAGGAAAAACCATTCATTCAGCGTTATACGAATACAGGGATGTCGATGTTCGAACCTGCCGTGATGAGAATGGTAAAGGAAGAGATTTCCCTAGAGACTTCTGGAAGTATAGAGTTTGAGCGTGTCATCCTTCCGAAGTTGGCAAAGGAGGGAAAGTTGTATTCCCTCGTCATGCCCCCGCAGGTATGGTTGCCGGTGAATACTCAGAAAGAGTATGAATATGCTGAAAAGCGCATGAGAGAGTTCATAGGTAAGAATCCTTGCTAAATCCGCACCTTCCGTGCATAGGAACGAAAATACAAGGAATTAGAATCTTTCTCGAAATTTCTCCTTTCGATTTCTCTATCAGAACGAGATGCTGAAGTGACAACCCCCCTTCGGGTGCAAGCAACTTACCCCCTTCTTTGAGTTGAGTTATGAGCTCTTCGGGGATTCGCGGATAAGCTGCTGTAGCAATGACCCTATCGTAAGGAGCTTCGGATTTGTACCCACAACTTCCGTCACCTATAATTACTTGGACATTTGTTATTCCAGCCTTCTCTATGTTCTTTCTAGCAAACCGAGCTAAGCGCGGATTTATCTCTATTGTGATTACTTTTCCTGGATAGACTAGCTTTGCTATGAGGCAAGCATTCCAGCCAGAGCCCGTTCCTATCTCGAGGACTTTTAGTCCCTTTCTTAAATCTAGCATTTTTATCATATAGGCTACTATACTCGGTTGAGACACGGTTTGACCATCGAAAGTCGGTACAGGTGCATCTTCACAAGCCATCTCTTTATATCTCTTCGGTACGAACTCGTAACGTGGTAGAGAGAGAAATGCCTCCTCGACTCTTTTGTTAGGGATAAGAGTCGAGCGTCTCAATGAGCGAATCAGTGCCACATACTTTTCCTCAAGCTTCATTGGCGACACTTTATTCCTAGAGATCCTCTGTAAGCTATCCTAAGTTCTCCACCACAATCACAAACTCCCCTCATCGGAATTCTCGAATAACTCCGCTTACACTTCATACACACAAACTCTTCCCAGCCATCTAGAATGACTTCCTTTGCAACTTCCTCAACAGTACTTTTCTTCTGGGCCATCTCTCTCTTAACCTCGGAATTAAATACATCTAACATAGTCATTTGATGGCCTTCTCCAAGTAGCTCTTCTTTCGTCACTCCTACTGCGTTAAGTATCCTCTCTATTGCTGGTAGAATCTGATTACTAAGGTAGTAATCCCAATCCAATTGCAGGTTGTTTTCCTTCACAAATTCTGGATCCTCGGCACGTTTCGAGAGCATAGCATTACCTGCAACTATCACAAAGGATACTCTATCTCCTATCTTTGGTGCCCTTGCGGGATTTCGCTTCGCAATTTTCTTCGCCACCTCTACATGCGGAAGTACCCCTTCATATTCATCGAGAGATTTAGTTATTGATTTCACTATGGTGAGTTTCTCGAGGGGGATCTCGTTTCGCTTGAGTTTCGTTATTATATCCTGAACATATCTTGTTGCACTTTTGACATCACCTTTCTTAAGGATGAACTCTAACACTTTTTGTTGAGCTTCGCTGACCAAGTCACACCAATCTCTTCGAACGGTTTCTATTCCCTTAGTAATTATGCTATCCACCCACTTACCATTCTCTTTAGAAAAGCACCAACCTGCATAGCGTTTCTTCGTCATGATGAGGAAAGTCCTGAACAGTTTATCGAAATCAAGCTCTAGAGTTCCTGGTAATCTATCGCTAACGAATTTACAGATCCGCTTTCCTAGCTCTTCTGCCTCATCCAGTGAGGTTAGCTGGGTCTTAAGGAATACGCTATCTGTATCCCCATAGATGACTTTACATCCTTTGAAGTTCTTTTCTATGAGATCTTTAGTGAAAAGGAGATTCTTCCTTCCGTAGGCAGTTATGGCATTAGCTACATCTAAGACATAGAGTCTTGCTAGGAGGAATCCTGTGTAACCATACATGGAGTTCGCCATATCTTTTAACGCGAGCTGAACTGCGTTGAGAAAGTATTTCCTCTCTCCTGTTGCCTGTTTCGCAAGCTTCTTTATTCTTATTCGTTTCTCTAGGAAGTTATCAAGGATTGTCGGAAAGACTCCTCGATATAGTTTCGAGCTCACGAACTTTGCCCCGTTAGGCGCAACTTCGTACTCTTCCGGCTCTTCTTCGAGAATTAAGGTATCTGGGGAGATGTTGTAGGTTCTTATTATGTTGGGATATAGAGAAGTAAAGTCGAGGACCAGAGTTATCGTATCTTTGTGCAATCCTCGCTCTGGCTCCAAGACGACTGCTCCCTTCAGACCATGTTTTTCTCTCTCCTTCCTTCTTTCACTTACTTCCTTCTGAGTTGGCCTACAGGGCATTAGTAAACCTCTTCTTTTGAACTCGTAGAGGACTACGTTTTCTATTCGTTTACTCTGTCCACCGAACACATCTTGAAGCAATAGGCCACTTATCTTACACAGCTCGTAGAACTTATCGAGGAGTCTTCGCTTGAGTAAGAGATCAAGTGCTAACTTAGCGTCTCTTTCCACATAACGCACAAATTTCTCCAATTTCTCTCTGGAACCATTCCAATACTCACTCATCTCTCTGAACTTTATGTCTATCTTCTCCTCTCCCAACAAGGCCTTAGCGACTGTGTTGAGATCATAACGCTTGAACCGTTGACGTGGATCGCGCCTAAGAATCAAGAAAGGATCTACTACAACTCTTCCGGGTATAGTTATTTCGTAGTACTCCCCTACTTTTCTTGCCCTCATGGGCTTAGACGCACATCTGCCTATCGTTAGTGGTAGCTTATTTGCTTTGAGCCTTGCTATGAGATGTGGTAAATCGAATCCCTGAACGTTATAGCCAGTAATTATATCAGGATCGTATTCCTCGATTACCCGAAGCAAGCGAGATAGAAGCTCCCTTTCTCCCTCTGTTCCTATTATGTTCCTCTCTCCATTTGAGAAAGGCTTAGCCACCAGTACCAAAGTATCCATTCCACGATAGGGAGGATTGAAAGCCAAACCCACGAGAATTATCTTGTCTTCTGGGCTCAGTGGTTTGAGTTCATTTTCGGGTAGACATTCTATATCAAGCGATAGAAACTTCAAAGGAGCATTGTCTTCTTTCTCAGCTGGCTTTAATTCCTTCGCTAAGAGAGAGCTACACTTAACTGTCTTCGTTGGTATTCTAACCCCATTAACCCTCATCCATCTCATTCCACCTAAATCATGATCGACGAGGAACCTGTACTTGAAGAGTATATCAGCTTCGAATATCTGTTTTACCCATCTCTTCTTTGCTAATTCTTCTCTAATTTTCTTCACGTGCCTAGGAGAAGTTAGAGTTATCTTATAATATTCCCTGAGTTTCGTGGTGTATCCTATTGCAGGCTTCCGCAATACCTTTTCGATACCTATTACCTCCTTTCTTCCCTGAAGATATTCCTCCAACTCACTTCCAGCATCTACATAGAAGTAAGGAAGAAAGCCCTCGTAGAAGACGCAAACCGTACCCCCTTTTTCGGTTTTAGAGAATATCCTTATGGTTGGCTTACCATTAGTCTCCACATAGTCACAATCGAGAATTTGAAGGAGCATGTTAACCATAACGACTTGTCCTTAAAATCTATTGCGAAGTTTAAAGGTATAGTTTTTCAAATTTCGATTGAAGAGTAGATTTCTCAAAATCTCAATTGTGTTACTTCTCTCGTCTTGAGATCTATCACCGTTGGTCTAAATTCCGTTAGTAAAGACCCCGGGTTAACTATGGTTATGGATTTGAAGTTGAAGTAATTTGCCTCATGCGTATGTCCACATGCAACGATATCTGGCACTTCTTCGAGAACGAGGTAATCTCTTTCGTAGATCTTCTCCGCTTTACCCAAGCATCGCTTCTTCAACATCTCTATATTAAAGTCGTGAATGAGGAGGAACTTCAGCCCATTGATCTCTAGCATAGCTGGATCGCTCAATGGCACTACTGAATCTTGGTTTAAGGAGGGAGCTGGTCTAGGATAGATCTTTTCATCGATCTCCCCAGGAATCAGAAAGAATGTCTTATCGTCTGGAAGAAACTCCAAGAATTTCCCGTAGTCACCAATATCTCCAGTCACTAAGATGAACCTTATCTCAGTTTTTCTCAACCAATCGAAGAACTTCTTAAGGGGCTCTAGTGGGGCCTCGTCTAGATGGAGATCTCCAAGAATACATACTTTTCCGTAGCCTCTTCTCGGTTCTCTTAGAGGGACGTCCGGAAAGATTACCTCCTTCCCATAAACCACCTCACCTCTTCGAACACACTTAACAGCTACGACATCGTCAGCCGAGAGATCTGGATTTTCATCGAAGATTATCACTCGAGAACCTGTAGGGTCTTCGAAGTAGACCTCTACTTTTCCTCCTGACTCCCTTAACTCCCTCACCATTCCTATGCAATAAGATTCTCCTTCCGGAAGATTGGCAAGCGATCTGAACTCTAAATTCACGCGCGAGGTAATTATCCGTTTCATCTTTTCGTATCTATCCCTAACGTATTTCGCAAAATCTTGAATAGAAACTTCCTTCGGCCACCTAGGTATGTTGAGTATTATCTTAACCTTTTCTTCTTCTGTCTCGAAGGAGGTGAGGTCCTCTAGATCTACTACGAGATCCTCTACCTCTCTTACCACTTCGAATAACTTCTTGTAGTTCTTAGAGTTAGCTATGAAGTCTAAAGCTGCTGGTGTTAACAGCTTTCCTAACTTCAGGAACTCTTCGACAATTTCTTTCTTCTTGGTCTCCATGCTTAAGCAAACTCTCTAAGGCTTAAGAGATGAATGCGAAAAGGAGTTTCTCGGTCGCATCTAAAATATCGCCCTCAATAGCAAGAGTTATCTCTCTTTGTCTACCATATCTTCCCCGCGACACAACACGGCTGTCTATTATCCCAAGAGCGCTGAGCTCGTTCAGTAAGTCGTTAACTCTTCTTATAGTTAACGGTTTTATTCCATTTTTGTTGCACATGCTCTTATACTCTCTAAAGACCTCTACTGTATGAAGTGGACTATACTTCTTACCTAATTTCAGGATCGCTGCTAACACAAGCTGGGATTGCTTCGGTAGCATTCTTATAGCTTCTAACGTTCTATCCATCTCCAGTTTTTGATGCGCTAAATCTACATGCTCCTCTAGCACTTTATCGGAGTTATATCTTTCTGCTATCTCACCTGCCGTGCGGAGCAAATCTAGAGCTCTTCTGGCATCACCATGCTCCTGTGCTGCCAAAGCAGCACACTTGTTGATAACACCCTCCTCTACAACACCTGGGTGGAATGCCTTTTCTGCCCTCTGCCACAGAATATCTCTAAGCTGAAGAGCGTTATATGGATGGAAGAAGATCTCCTCCTCACTGAGGGAGGACTTCACACGAGCATCTAACTCATTATAGAGATTAAGTTTATTTGTTATCCCTATCAATGAGATATTTCCAGAAGCCAACTCCGTGTTTATCCGTGTAAAGTTATAGAGAAAATCGTCTCCTATCTTCCCTACTAATGCGTCTATTTCGTCTAATGCTATAATTACTATTTTTCTTGATTTTTCCACAACACTGAAGAACTTCCTATAGAGTACGTCCGTAGGTAACCCCGTATCAGGAACTGTTATACCAAACTCATTGAGAAGCTGGGCCAATAGTCTGTATTCGGTATCTGCTACTTTCTTCAACTTACAATTTATGTAAATTGTCTTAACTGGTAGCTTATTGTTGTCTACAACCTCTTGAAGTTGCTTAAGAACTAGCTTGGTGCATATAGTCTTTCCAGTGCCCACTCCTCCATAGATAAAGATATTATTAGGTTTGTATCCTTTCAATGCTGGTGCAAGCGTAGAGGATAGTTGCATGAGCTCTTTATCCCTATGTAAGATCTCGTTGGGGAAGAAAGCATCAGTTAGGACGTGTTTGTTCTTGAAGATTGTCTTCTTCTTGAGATACTGAAGGAAAAGTTCCTTGACATTTTCAGAGTTGGTACCATGCTGAAAGATAAGCGTAGATTGACGAGCCATACCTCTATTTCTTATGAAGAGCTTTTATCTTTTTCTTCATAGGAAGGAAGGGTTCTTAATACAATTGTCCTAAAATTCCTATTGGAAAAGAGCTACCTCACCCCTTCTTTTCTTATGGAATTTCTTTCTTTTAGAGAAAGTAAAACATTGTTATAAGAAATAAAGGTCAAGAACTACGAGTTATGATTAATCAATAGCTAGTTTCTTAAGAAAAGAAGGGGTCAGGTAAAGCTCTTCCTTAGATTACTAATGAGACTTTCCACATCGACTTTGCTTGATATAGCCAATGGTATTCTTTCCACCTCAGCAATCTTCTTAGCAATTTCATCAACACTTGAGGTTCCATGGAGAACGACCAGACTCGGCTTGAAGCCAGTGACTTTAATTGCTACTAATGGCGATTTGCCACCAGTTATATGAGTGAAAATCAGAGCACGTTGGGTCGTAGAACCATAGATTTTCACGAGTTCTTGCGGAGATAATTCTAGAATAGCAGTAACCGAGTCTATTACAGTATAGCCAAAGACCTCATCATCCCCACCGAAATCAGTCACGAGTCTGGCACCTATTATCTTGCAAAATTCTTTCACTGAAACGGGTTCTATGAACTCCCGAAGATCGAGAATAGCGTTGACTATTTCAGCTCTTTCTATGAAGAATTCCTTTAGTATTTTTCCTCCCCTTTTATACTCTATGTTAAGAAGGGCATCCACGATCTTCTTTATCATACGTATACCAGGAGACTTTCTCCTATTACTCTCATAGTCACTTATCACACTAGGTGTGATTCCCAATTCTCTTGCTAGTTCTATTTGAGAGATTTTGAGAAGATTTCTCCATTTTCTTATAGTATTTCCTGGGTTAGGAGAAAGTACTATCTCCCCTGCTATACGTTTGGCAAGCTCCCTTAATTGTGCTTCGCTCTCAAGATCTTTCATCCTTTTTCTCTTTCTGAAATTTATTTAAAATTTTGACGAAATGTGTTTCGACGTTTACTCATACAACTTCCTAACGAGATGGGAAAAGACGGGTCTCGTTATTCCGATGCCAATGAGAACACCGAGAATCGTAGTAATAGCAAAACCACGTAATAGTCCTAAACCGAAGATTAATAACGGGAACATAGCACCTATAACAGTACCGGCTGAGCCAAAGATAACGGAAAATGCCCTATTGATTCGTTCTCTGAGAGAAATCTTCTCGGCTTCTCCGTGAATTATCTCATCTATTATCATGACCTGTTGGGTTACACCGCTTCCTATCACCATTAGAATTCCCACTAATGCTCCTAAGTCGAGAGTCCAATTCAATAAGATACTGCTTGCTAATATCAAAACGATTTCGCTAAGTGAGGTTATTGTGGTAAGTACCACCAACTTAGGATTTCTGTACCGAACTAGAAGTACGAACGTAACGACTAGGAGTGCTATGAGACCCGCTATGAATAAGTTCCGAAGGAATGTGGTCCCTAGCTTAGGAGTTATATTTTTCATCGATACTATCCTCACTTTGCAAGGTAGACTACCACTTCTCAAGATGTTCTGCAAGAATGTCCTTCTTCTAATTGCTTCTTCTCGCGACAAAGCACTACCAGTAACGCTAGCTACGGTTACGAGCTTTTCCTTGAGACCAGCGGAGATAGAAAGATTACTGACTTCCTTCCCATCCAAATATAAATAGAGTTTCTCTTCGAGATACGCTTCACCCCCTATACCAGCAGTCCTCACACCCAGATTTCGAACTACATCGTAAAATCGTTGAGCTGCCTCAGGAGTTACTTCTACTTGAAATCCCCACGAATAATAGCCTCCTTCTCTTCTTAGCCAAGAATGTTGTGGATCTATGTAAACACGTACTATATCACGTCTCTCTCCTGAATTCTTGTAGACGGTTGCCAGAAATTCAGCATGATCCTCAGTAAAATTGACTAATTTCAATTCTATACCTTTGTAGGTTACTGTAGTATCAATTCCCATCTCTTTTCCAAGTAAACACACCTCTCCATCACAATAGGTTACGTTAATCCATTCAGCTTCTGTTCCAATCTTCAAAATACCCTTTCCAACCCCATCAAAGCTTAGATGGAGTGGAATCTTCCCCTCGAACACACCAGTTGTATTGAGGAGTTGTTTCAATTCAGCTTCTGTTCCACCAGCAATTTGAATCTGTATGAAACTTCTGTTTCCAAACTTCGAGATCTGGAACATCGCTTCTCTAAGCGAGGATGTTCGTTTCTCCAATATTAGCTTCATCTCGTTCAGAATCTCATTCGTTGCATTACATTGCGGCTCTATTACGGCGTAGATACCACCTTGGAGATCCAAACCAAATTTAAGATTCGTAAGGCTCCTTTTTCCTAACTTAACACCACTCTTGTTAAGGAAAACATCGATCCTACCTCGAGAGGTTTCCAATTTTATGTATTTACCTTCAAGTTGAGTTAGGTTTACTTTCTCTATCGGAACCCCATTGACGCTAAAGACTATATCACCGGGAAATAACTTCTGGTAGAGACTTGAATCCTTTTCCACCTCTTCTACTACCATACCACTCTTAGGCCATGGAGCGATGAGTAGGAGCGATGCTATCCAACAAAGAATTAGGAGCAAAACTCTAGGATTTTTCAAAATCTTCATTTTCTCATCACCCACCACCTGAGAATACCTGCATTCTGAATCCAAGTATTCACAGCTTCTGCTGCTATACCAACCGCTAGAACGAAAGAGATCTCTTGAACTACGGGGTTATTCGAGAAAAGGTAAATGGGTATTAGGGATACGAGACCAACGAGAGTTACGGTAAGACCTGTCTTCCTAGCTCTTCTTATGTTTTGTTCAATATCTCCTCTCCGTTTTAATACGGCAGTAGTTAGCAACATATTCGTATCGATCGAATAGCCCAGCATCATCAGTAGAGCTCCAAGTGTAGCGAGTGATAGATATACACCAAAGACGGACATCATAGCCAAGGTTATGATGAAATTAGAGATCGAACAAAGGATCACAGTGAAGCAGGGAAGAGGTGAACGAAAGAGGATAAAGACTACTAGTGCTATGGATACGAAAGCTAGTACTAGGGCTGTCTTTCCTTGCTCCCAAAAAACACTACCCAACACAGGCTCTATGGTCCCAACTTCTACTTCCCTAGGATCGATTTCAATGAACTTGTTGAGATCTTCTAATATTTCTGTTGCATTTTTCTCTGTAGATTGAATGACTAACAGTGGTGGTGAGCCTCCTACCATTCTTATGTTCACGTCTTCGAGTTCACTTTCGAGTTTTTCTAAATCCAGTTCTCCTCTCACGGGTACGTTTATCACTATTCCACCAGTTAGTTCGACGTCCTTCTCAATCAATTCACCACGTTCTACGTAGTTCCTCAGTAAGATGGAAAGCGAGATCACTAGAAGTAAAGTTGGAAGAATCATGAGTAACTTCCATCGTTCCATAGAATCACAACAGTAGTATTCTTTTTATCCTACACTTTAAGAATTATCCCAATATGGCTAGCTGGGATGTCATAATAATTGGAGGAGGAATAGCTGGCTGTACTGTTGCCGAAGCTCTTGGTAAGCAAGGATTTGACGTTCTTCTCATCGAAGCGGAGAAGAAAGTTAAAATAGACACGGGTATAGTTTCTAAAGACATAGAGCTCTACATGAATCTTCCGAGAAGACTTATTAGAAAATCGATCAGAGAAATGGATTTCCTGTCTCCCTCGAAGTACGAGATAAGACTAGTAACGGAGAGCAGTTTTGCTTACCTCTTAAGAGGTAAAGAGTTCCGAAAATATCTTAGAAAGAGAGCAAGGAGGCAAGCGGAACTCAAGTACGAACGTGCGAAACGAGTGATCTTTGGAAAGGAGAGAGTGATAGTATATACAGATGCTGACGAATACGTTTGTAAATTGCTAGTGGGGTGTGACGGTGCTACATCGATCGTAAGAGAGGAGCTTAGAGTAAGACGTCCCAACATATTTGCTTCTGCCCTTTGTGAAGCAAAGAAAAAGAGAGATCAGATAACGGTTTATTTCAACAAGATATACTCTCCACACTACTTCGCCTGGGAGGTACCGTTTTCAAACGAAATAGGATTGATATGCAAATACTGGATAAAGGAACACCTTCGGATATTTATAGAGTCAGAAGGCTACAAGGTAAGAAGGATAAACTACGCCCCAATAGCTATAGGGTCTACGAAGAGCTATGCTAAGAGATGCATATTAGTAGGAGAGGCATGTGGCCAAGTGAAACCTCTAACGGGCGGTGGAATAGTTTATTCACTTGCTACAGCTAGATTAGCAGCAGATGCGGCTAGGGACTTCCTTTTAGGGAGAAAAAACGCTTTGAGAAGTTACGAAAGACGTTGGAAGAAGTTACTAGGATTTTCTATATTTCTTCAAAATCTCTGGATGAAACTCTACAGAAAACTATCCAACAGAGAATTGGACAGGCTCTTTAGACTCTTCGAAGGAAGTTACAAATTTCAAATGATAAAATACGATAAACCTTTCGGTCTAATTATGAAGCTTCCTAAGAGAAAGATCTTGAGGACATTACCTTTGATCCTTCCCTTAGTTTTTACCAAAACCTATTTCTGATCATACGTATCTATACCTAAATTTGACTTTCTCTTCCTTCCTTCGTTTGAATAGTTCTTTGATCCTTCTTCCAATCGCTTTAAGGGTTTCTACTCTAGAAACCTTGCGCTTGGGAACGTAGCGATATCTAGGTTTCTCCTCGAATAGAGCGTATAGTTTGTCTCTGAAGATGTAGAGTAAACCAACGATAACTAACACCACCACAACAATGTGGAAGATCGAGAATACTTCTTCTCTTTCCTTGGTTACTAAGAACATAACTTTAGTTTCATCTAATATCCTATCAGAGACAGGGACAGCAACAGAAAACATTATGGACTTGCTCTTACCAGCTTCGAGAACAGGGAATACTATTAGGTATGTTGGATCGCTTTCTAAGATGATGGGTGTTATATCTTCACCAACAACTCTGGCTTCAACCTCGTCTGCATTCCATGCGAAGCTCTTGGGTAGTGTCAGGATGACAACGAAGTCTTCGAGAATTCGTTTGCCGTTATATTGAATAGTCGTCAACAACCTAGACGAGTTCTCCTCTACTATCAAGTCGTACTTTATGCTCACTTCCGCGACGTGTTTTAGGGTTAACTCAGTTATTCTCGATACATCAATCTCACCAATTGTACCTTCTAATTTCTCTAGTACGGCTACGGTGAGTTCCTGTTTTATGAGATCCTCAGTTAGATTGGGCACGATCGTCTTGGAGAAATAACCTAGCGCAATTGTCGTTACCGTTTCAGGTACTGTAGTAGTGCTAGTCACATTCTCGACAATCGTGGTCGTTGTGCTAGTCGTTGAAGTAGTGGTTGTGACATTTTCAGGAATAGTAGTTGTAGTAGTGCTAGACGTGCTAGTAGTGCTAGTCGTGACGTTGATGGTAGCTCCCCAGAGTCCTGTTACTATACTTGCGTTGGTCGATTCGAGACTAAGATTTTCTGTAACTTCTCCAGAAACTATCGGTAGAAAGAGAAGTAGAAAGCAAGCGAGCACAGCTGATGGGCGAAGCACCATCCATACTCACCACTAGGGCGAAACACGGAATAACATGCTGAAGGTGGCGAACCAATCGCTATAGCAGCAAAGTGATGGATCTGCAGGTATTATCATCTTCAGGAATAGGTTGATGAGTTGACCACTGGAAAGAGAAAGTCCATAGGTCGTGTTTCTATACTCGTTCTCAATGGCGATGATATTGCTACTCAATGAGCTTAGATTATTCGTGACTTGCTGATTTTGAACTACAGTCTTGTTATTTCCTAAGAATGCAAAGTAGTTACTTCCATTTACGAGTGGTATTACTTTGCTACTGTTAGCAGCCCTAGTCCAGTTACTTAGCTTGAATTGTAAAATTCCACTGATATTTTCTGTGGTTATGTTTATCGTGAAGTTGAACAGCCAATAGTCGGTGCCATTTACCAGTGCTGTTGCTTTTTCGACGTTTATTGAGAGTATGTCGATGAGCGGTTTGGTGGTTATGTTGAGGCTACCTGTATAATTCTCTTCCACAGATACGTTGGTTAGATTGCCACCGCTTATGATTGCGTTGAAGGTACTGATAAATCCATTCGATGGAGCAGAAGCATTAGTATTTGTTGTGAAATTAACACGAAGATGCCTGATCAACTGCGTCGAATCAGTCAGATTAATC
>CAZUUD010000007.1:0-17310 GCA_964623045.1 uncultured archaeon
ATATAAGCGATACCGAGAGCGGGTTTAGGGCTTTCAGACGTAATGCTATGAAGCTCATACTTCCAGAAATGATGGCAAAGCGATATGAGGTGGCAAGTGAAATGGTTCTTCTCTTAGGTAAACACAGACTAAAGTACGCAAACGTAAGAGTGTCTTCTCCGGTTTACGTGAAGGGAGTAACCGTAACAGATGGCATAAAGAACTTCCTTTACATACTCGGAAGAAAGAAGCTAGGAATGGGAGGTCTCCTAAGAGGGTTATTTCTCCTTCCAAAACTATTTCTAAGGCGAGTTATGAGATCAATTTCAAGAACTCGATAGCATCCTCATACATATAGATGTTATTGAAGAGGACGTAACACGACTTGACCTTTGCCTCTAAATCTTCTATCTTCTTGAGGACGTCTTTGAGTTCTGTCTTTGAGAACTTATAGCTATACATACTTCTCTTACCAAATCCATGGAGCCTGAAATAGGCTATACGCTTTCTAGAAAAATAGACAGGATCTCTTCTTAACGGGTCCACACAATGAACGAGGTTAAGAGACTTACATAGCTTCAGTAAGAGTCCATCTTCCCACGCCTTCCCTCTGGGTTCCCAGACTAATGTAATGCCCCTTCGATTGATCTTACTGATGAAATGTTTCAAGTTACGCAAATTAGATGGAGTCGGCTTGAACGATGCTGGTGTTTGGAGCAGTAGAATCTTCGCACCAAGCGCTTTAGCTATCTTCCGTGTAGCTTCATATGCTTGGTTACTAGCCTTAGTTCTAAACCCATCTTCATGAGTGACTATTTTGGAGCATTTTACTGTGAATTCGAAATTCTCATTTATTTCCTTTGCTTCTTCGTACCATTTCTCAGCAGTTTCCAATTTAGGCAACCTGTAAAAGGTGGTGTTGACCTCTACCAAGGAGAAGAGTTTCGCGTAGGCTTGGAGCGTGCTACCAAACCTCTTTTTCCAATCTTTTCCGAAGTAGTTGGCTGGTCTGAAGAACCCCCAACCGCAACAGCCAATCTTGATCTCCATGAAGGTAATTAATAGACGAAAATTCATTAAGATTGTAAAGTTAACTAAAAGATGCCGGGATGGCCGAACCAGGCTAAGGCGCCAGAAGCTCGGCTGGCGAACCTCGAGAGCTGGTGGGGCTCTTGCCCCGTGCAGGTTCGAATCCTGCTCCCGGCGCTAAGGAGTGAACTCCACGATCCTAGAGAGGTTGAATCTCTCAGAGAGCACTTGTAATTTCACTACCACGGAAGAAGGAGAGAGATCTTTCAGAAGGAGGTGGAAGTAATAGCCCCTTCCACCTAGCTCCCTAGAAGCAACATAGCTAAATTCCTCTATTCTTTTCATGCAATTACCGCTGGTCATACATTTTTCGATTGTCTTATTAAGCTCTTCTACTAGAGAGTAGAAGATAACGTCCTCTTTCAACCTACCAACAAACGAAAGATCTACTATGAGATAACTTGCTAGGATTTGAGATATGGCAAGTAAGGTAGCGCTGGTTATTATCGCGGCTATTACGAACCACTGTCCACGCATTCTCATCACTACTTCAGTCTAGGGACACTTCTAGTTGCTCCACAGGCCTCACACTTGAGTAGAGTTATCCTCCCTTGTTTTATGAGCAC
The DNA here is from genome assembly GCA_964623045.1 of uncultured archaeon. Classification (GTDB taxonomy): domain Archaea; phylum Aenigmatarchaeota; class Aenigmatarchaeia; order GW2011-AR5; family JAHLMP01; genus CAZUUD01. The sequence continues at coordinate 1,635 of CAZUUD010000007.1, forward strand.
AGTATCCTTAGAATTACACTCCTTGCATACTACATAAGTCTTGAAGTAATCTTCGAGAACAGCCTTTATCCGAGACTCCTTGAACTTCTGAAAGAGTACTAATCTATTCCCCTCTAAACTTCCCGGTATAGCTAGTTCTTTGAAGAGAAACTTCGCAATGTGTTTCGGGTTTCTCTTCAAAGCAGAACAGTACTGAGAGAAATTCTTTATCACAGTGTGTCTTCCGGTGATCGTTATCTCTAAATCTGGAAGTTCATAGGTCTTAGCACTTCCAACGAATTTTATATTTTGCTTTGCCCTCTCTAAGAGACTCTCATAATCAACCTTCATTTTCTCCACCAAAGTTACTTAGATAATAATGACCTAAGAATTTTCTCCTAGCAGATTTAATAGTTCCAGTAACACCTAGAACGTGAATGAGGACATTCGCATTCCCTATCTTCCTTATCATAGTTAGAGCAGCTCTAACTTCCTCTATCTTGTTATGAAAACATCTTATGACACCGCGCTTACTTCTCTCATCCCAGAGGTTCCTTATGAGTTTAATTCCACAAGAGCTTACTCCTAATTCTCCTAGAAAGGTGAGAGCGGTGAACCAAATACTTCTCGAGAGTTCATCATAGGAGAAATTACCTTCGGATATCACCTCGAAAACTATGTAGCGTTCTTTCTCTCTCATCGAGGGAGGAAGGAGCTTGGGTCTATCCTCCATTCTCACCACCTTCTCTCACGATGAGAGCATCCCCAACTCTATCTCCTCGAAGTTTTTGTCGATTCACTTCGAGGAGATTTTTGGCATAATTGGACAAACTCCTTATAGCATAAGTTATGTCAACTCCAAGTGTTGCTGCGAGAGCCGCGAGATCTCTAGCAGCTCTCATCTCCCATGGATTCTTGGCCCCACTCGTTATTACTACTGGAGCATCATACTTCTTGCAAATTTCCACCATTTTTCTGATTTGACTTAAGATCTTTGGGCGGTTAGGCGAGTTCAATATCGTGGAAAAGTTGATCTCTAATGCGACGTTGTTCTCCCTTGCTGCTCTTGCACATATGTGATCTATGCCGGGATCAGCCCTTCCTAGGTAGGGGTGGCAGAGTATGTCAACACGTGAGTCTTCACATGCAGCCCTGTTTACTTCGTACTTTCCGCCACTCACGAGAACTAACGTCACCCTATTTCTAACCCTTTGTAGTTTTGCCTTCAACTCTTCTCTGCTGTTCGCCTTGATCAATACCGATGAAATCAGCTCAATTCCATCTAATACTTCATCATCCTCCTTATCCACTACTGCAACACCACTATAATTCAAACGCTTTGCCATCTCTAAGATTTCCTCCTTCTTCTGGACTTCCACGTGCAAGTCGTACCAAGGCATGATGAGGAGTAAGAGAGAAGGCTTTAAAGGGTGGTAGTACCCTTCACTTGATTTGACGAGAAGTTTTTAGCCTTTAAGATAGGGTTTCTTCATGGTCGAGAAGAATATAGAGCGAGAGATCAAACGCTACGAATCGATGGGTTATAGGATAGTAGGCGAACACAAACATAGTGCAGTAAAACCTTGTCTGTGGTGTAAGAAGGCACTAAAGAGCGAGGGTTTTTGTTATAAGCATAAGTTCTACGGCATAGAATCGCATAGATGTGTTCAAATGACGCCAGCTCTCTTCTGGTGCACTCATCGCTGCCTCTTCTGCTGGCGAAATGTGGATGCGACACTTGCCCCAAATATGGATGGAGTAGCAGTGGACGATCCAGCAACTATAGTCGACGCATGCATAGAAGCCCACAAGGAGTTACTCCAAGGGTATAAGGGAAATCCTAAAGTTTCGAAACAACGCTTCGAGGAAGCGATGCATCCACGACATATGACGCTCAGTCTTGCTGGAGAGCCAACACTTTATCCCAAGGTAAGCGAACTAATCGAAGAGATTTTGTCTCGAGGAATGACTTGTTTTCTCGTCACGAATGGTACGAGACCAGATGTATTAGCTAAGATCCACGAACCTACCCAGCTATACATCACCCTACCCGCTCCAAACGAAGAGGTATATCTAAAGACTTGTAGACCACTCATAGCGGATGGGTGGAAAAGATTAACCCGAAGCTTAGAACTACTTTCGAGTTTTTCTTGTAATACGGTGATAAGACTTACATTGGTGAGAGAGCTCAACATGGTGAATCCAGAAGAGTACGGAAAACTCATAGCGAAATATGAACCTAAGTATGTTGAAGTGAAATCCTTCATGAGCGTTGGTTTTGCACGCAAGAGACTACCCTACGAGTTCATGCCGCTTCATGAGGAGATTAGAGAATTTGCTGTGAAAATAGCCAAGACTTGTGGATATAAGGTGAAAGATGAACAAAAAGAAAGCAGGGTAGTCTTATTGACTAAGAGATAAACAAAAAGAAAACAAACTATTTTCTATCTCTTCCTTCTTTTCTTTCTTCTAGATTTCTTTCGGGCAGTTTTCTTCTTAGTCCTTCTAGCAGCTTTCTTCTTTCGAGTCTTCCTTCGAGCAGCCATCTGACTCACTAAATAAAGGATGACATTAACTTATATTTAAAGATAACATCACAAGATTCTCCAATACTTTCTGGTGCTTACGTACTTCTTCTCAGCACGTAGCAACTCAATGAAAAATTCCTCACCTCTTTTTCGTTTGGCTAGAATTCTAGCTGCTGCAGTGGGACCAACACCATAAGTCGCTAGGGCGTAAATGGCCTCCTTTCCATAAGTGATTACGAGATCGGCGCTCCTTCGAAGAGCTTTGTAGATAGCTTCTTCGGTCTTCGAAAGAGTTTTTCCCATTAGACGTTTCTCTACGAGTTTTCTTGCTTTATTCCTCTCTCCATGGAAAGCTGCTATCAATCTAGAACCACATAGTGGACATTGAGGAAAAGTCTCGACCTCTTTTAGTTTCTTCTCAACGCTGTATTTACCACAATTCATACAAAGCAACCTCATGCGCCTCTCTTCCAATCTTCTCTTGAAAAGATCAACTGGACCACCCTCCTTTATTTCGATCTTGAATTCTGGAACACCTCTTACCACCATACTAGCTAAAGGAGAAAGGGAAGGTACTATTGTGAGCTTTACTCGACCAAAAGCTAGATCATCTAAGAGCTTCGAAGCTAGACTAAAGTCGAATTTCATGTCCATAAGCTCCTTTATAACCTCTCGATAGAGAGGAGAACCACGATAGAAAGAAATTAATTTTCTTAAGCTAACTCTATCCAACTCACTACCACGCTTGATCACACCAAATCTCTGAGCTACGTTAAGAAAGATACGCTTGAACAAATAGGTTCGCTCTAAATACTCTAGGAACACGCTCTCGTCTTTGCGTAGGAGTTTAGCTACTCGTACTAAAGTAGGTGGTTCGAGAATAGTATTGAAGACTATTGCATAAGGTGTTACACGAGGACGAACTTCAACACCAAAGAAAGCTTGAAGACCAGCGGCAAATATATAAGCTAGGGCATTGTTCCCTTTTGACCCTAAGAAGGAGTGCAGAATAGTATAATCGTTCCAAAATTCCAGAAATATCTTATCGGGCTTAGGAACGAAAAATTTTTGTTGCTCCTTTATAAACTCAGAAAAGCGTTCGGTAAATTCCTTGCTAATACCTATGGAGTTCATCTCCTTTCGGGAAAAGAGCTTAATGACTTCTCTTGCAACTTCATAGGAAACCGGTATGAGTTCACCTTCCCAGCTAGGTATAGGGGCTATCGGATTTTCAGATAACTCAACGTAAACGCGATCTTCATCTACACTAACAACACGCCATGCCACACCTCTACATATTAAATCACATCCTTCATGACAGTACTCTGCGACGAAGGAGGAACTTAACTTAGCAACTGTCTCTCCCGTGATTATATCTATCATCGAATAATGTTTCTCATCTGGAATTGTCGAGAGATTCTCGAAATAGTAATTCCATGCACGCCTTCTTCTCTTAATTCTCCCGAATTCGTCTACAGAGATGAGTCTATGCTCTACTAGAAATTTCAATACCTCGTCGAATTCCGTGGCCGACAGATCACGATAGCTATAACTCCTTCTTATCCACTTTAGGAGATCGGATTTATTCAATTCATCATACTCTAACGAGAAGCCTACTATTTGGTGGGCAAGTACATCTAAGCTACCTTTCAGTACGCTAGTTCGTTCCAGCTTACCCTTCTTTGCCAATTCAACTATTGCAAGACATTCATGGAGATCGTTCTCAGTAGCTATGATAGATCCTTTAGCGATCTCACCAACCCTATGTGAGCTTCTTCCTATACGCTGGAGCAATTTGATAACCTGCCTAGGAGATCCATATTGGATGACATAATCGACTGTTCCTATGTCGATGCCAAGCTCTAAAGAACTGGTAGCTACTATCGCATCCAGTTCTCCTGCTTTGAACGCTTGCTCGGTGCGGACCCTCCCAGTCCTAGAGATCGAGCTATGATGAACAGCGATCTTCAAATTTTTCTCATAGAGACGCAATCTAGATCCCAATAGCTCCGCCATTTCTCTGGTGTTAGTGAAGATTATAGTAGATCCATATTTTCTTGTGATATCAAGTATACACTCTAGTCTTGCTGCCACTTCTTTGCTTACATTGATCTTAGCCGCCAGACTCGCAATCTCTGGTTTTGGTGTAGGGAAGTGAAGTCTTATCTCATAGCTTCTAGCACTTTTACTCTCCAATATCCTTACGTTCTCACCAAGCCATCTCGCTACTTCCTCAGGCGATCCAATCGTAGCACTCAGCCCTATTCGCTGAAACTTTCCTGCAAGAAGCTCTAACCTAACTAGTGCTAGATTGAGTTGAACTCCGCGTTTACTTTCGACAAGCTCGTGGATTTCGTCTATTACCACATATCTAACCTTTCTCAGATGCTTTCTCATCTCTCTTCCAACTAAAATTGCTTGTAAACTCTCTGGAGTTGTTATCAGAATATGTGGTGGCGTCTCTCTTTGCTCCCTTCTCTCTTTTACTAACGTATCTCCATGTCTTATTGCGATTTCGAGTTCCAGTTTGTCTCCCCACCAGAAGAGACGAGAGAACATGTCTCTATTTAATGCCCGAAGTGGCGTTATGTAAAGCACACCTATCTTCCTAGGTTCATCGAGTAACCTACTGAAGATGGGCAGCATAACGGCTTCTGTCTTTCCCATACCAGTTCCCGCTATTAGCAAGACGTTTTCTCCGTTCAACACGTGAGGTATGGCTAATTCTTGGATCTCAGTTGGTCTCTCGAATCGTCCATTCGCTAGCTTAGCAACCAATGGATGAAGCTCATCGAAGACCGTCATCATCTAATATCAATCTAGCTCTCCTAAATACTCTCCTTCTAAGGAGTAGAGGACTAATCTATCTATTGGAATAGTTCTGAAGACAGGAGAAATCACTTTTAATTCTCGCTTGCTCGTTGGGATTGGACTGCCCACAAGATCGCTGAGAGCAGGAACTACTACGATTCGCCTCTTTTCAGAGGTAGCTATCATCCATGCTTTTTCGTACTCGCCGAATCTAGGTGCGAGTGGATGAATATGACCCATAAGCAATATGGTGAACTTCTTAGGTTTCCTGTGACCGTGAACCAGAGTAACTCTACCCAGCTTGAACTCATCCACGATTTCTAAGTTATCTATATCACTGCATATCTCTTCTATTTTTCCATCATGATTTCCTTTTACTATCACTATCCGCGGAACGAGCTCAATTAACTTTCGCAAGAGTCCTCTTACTATTCTAATTTCTCTTTCTAGTGGCATGCGAATCATATGTTTTACATCTCCAAGAATCACTAACCCCCTAGATTTCGTTATTTTCAACAATAATTTCAGCTTATTAAATATCAACTCCGTATGGGGTACGTAGATACCTTTTCGTTCTAATTCTAGCTCGAATCCTAAGTGCAAATCTGCCACTACAAGAAAGTTCTTCATTACTACAGCCTCATATCCCCTTACGAACCTCATGATTTCATTAATGCTAAATCTAAGAAAGAAGTCGCTCTGCTACCGGAATGTAACGCCTTTTCTTTCGTTGATGTCGCTTTAGGAAATTTACCACGTATTTTGCTACTTCTTCTTTACACTCACCGCAGAGTCTTTCTCCATTCTTACACTCCCTATAGATTTGTTCTAACTTCTTATCGCTTTCTACGAAATGGAAACTCGCTAGTTCAAAGACCACGCATCTCTCTGGCTCTCCTCCCTTTTCTCTCTGTTCCTGTGCCGTTTTTCTTCCTCCATCAAGGGCTAGTTTAACTTTCTTTCTAGCCTCTTCCAGGTCATCGCTTAGGGATAGCATGCTTCTCGGTGAGCGCTTGCTCATCTTACTCTCACCTCTCAGACTTCTGAAGAATCTGTGATAGATCGCGGCGGGAGGTAAGAAATCGTAATACTCCTTGACCTTCGGTACGATATCTCTCGTAAGTCTTATGTGAGGATCTTGATCAATACCAACAGGTACAAGAACAATCTTCTTTCCGTCAAAATCCTGTAATTGGGGTAGGAGAATATCTCCTGCTTGGGTGAGCGCTGCGAAGTACAAACCAAGGTGTCGTTCTCCATAGAGACTTCTTAAGTGATTGAGGGTAATCTTCCGGCTGAATAGATATGCCAAATTCGTTACCCTTCGTTCGCGGGATTGAAAGTAAAAGTACGTACGTTTCCTGTTAAGTCCTAATGCCAATAGATCTGCCACATTACCTATTGCAATCCGCCTACTTTCCTCCAAAGGCAACTTATTATCTACGAGTGCTTCCAAATCAGCAATACAATAGAATACCTTTGCCTTTAGTTCTCGTTGAAAGTATATGATCTTTTCTGCAGTTACCTTAGAACCTAGATGAAATTCGTTTGTGGGCTTGATTCCACTCATAACTGCTATAGGCTCCCCTCTCTCAAACGCGTCAAGAACCTTATCGAAATCTCTGTGGGCAAAATCTATACCCCTTCTTAAATATCGGCTTAACTTGATGTTGAGCTCTCTCATTCTTTCAAGAATACTTTTATCTACCCTTTGAAGACCTAAGTCCGAGAAGAGACGCTCGTAATCCTCAATGTGACTCTGTCCGAAAGGGTCTAGGATATTCTTCAACTCCATTCCATCTACATCCCTTTATAAGAACTGAAGTTGAAGTTTAAATAGGATAGTATGTTACTCGTGAGGCATATAATGAAGAGGAATGTATTGGTGTTAACTGAGGATGCAACAGTAAAGGACACACTCGATTTAATGCTAGAGAATTCCGCGGGGAGTGTGGTAATAGTAGATAAAGATACGGGGAGGAAACCCATTGGAATAGTGACGGAACGGGATATTTTATCGAAGATAGTGAACTTCAGAAAACCGTTGGAGACTCCTATAAAGGAGATAATGTCTTCCCCAGTCATAACAATTTCGCCTGATGAGCCAATTGAGAAAGCTGCAGAAATCATGACGGAAAATAGGATAAAGAAGTTACCCGTGGTCGAAAAGGGTGAGTTAGTAGGAATAATCACGCTCACTGATATAGTTGCAAGTGGGGTGAAACTAGAGGAAGCTATACTAAAGGAACTAGCAAAATGGTTTCCCATAAGGAAGCGACAGGCTATGGGAGGCTAAAAAGAGGAAACTAGGTTACCATGGTTACAGAACAGGAGCTGAGAAACTTCTCACTCTTTCTCTCCATTCTAGGTTTAATTGGAGTAGTGATAGTTGCGTACTTTACTACTCCAATGGAAGTCAGATTAGAAGACGTGACGGAAGACTTGCTTGGAAAGTACGTGATGGTTAGGGGTGAGATAAAACGTATGAGGTGGAGCGATGAAGGACATGTTTTTCTAACGATAGGAAACGAAAATGCGAGGCTAAAAATAGTCATCTTCGCTTCAACAGCTTCGAAACTAAAAGAACTTAAAGAACTTGAAAGTGGGGATAAGGTCTTAGTCAAAGGAAGGGTAAGTGAATATAGAGGCGAGATAGAACTCGTAGCAGAGAACATAAAAAGGTTAAATTCTCCTTAACTTCATGCATTTCGTTCTTAATTGCCGGTGTTTCAACTAAAATTTTACTAGATCGAATTCTCGAAGTAAAGGATCTACTTAAGAGTTTAGCAGAAAGAGTAAAGTTTAGTGCCGGGGTGGCGGAACGGCAACGCGCCCGCCTGCAGAGCGGGAGATTCCGGGTTCAAATCCCGGCCCCGGCTTGGTGGAAACATGCCATTAAAGGTCTTCAATACTCTAGGGCGTAAGCTTGAAGCCTTCGAACCAGTCGAACCAGGTAAAGTGAAGATCTACGTCTGTGGTCCGACCGTTTACTCTCCAGCTCATCTCGGTCATGCGAGGACTTATGTAGCATTCGACATTATGATAAGATTTCTGAAGTACTTGGGTTACAAGGTATTCTATGTCAGAAACTTCACGGATGTAGGCCATCTAACGGAAGAGGGTGAGGACAAGATAGTGAAGGGAGCGAGACGTGAAAAACTCCAACCTATGGAGCTAGTGGACAAATACATCAGAGAATTCGAAGAGGATATGCAAGCCTTAGGTTGCATTCGGCCGAACATTCAACCTCGGGCGACAGGACATATAGTAGACATAATCGAAGCAACGAAGAAGTTACTAGAGAAGGGGTATGCATATGAAGTTAACGGAACCGTTTACTATGACGTATCTAAATTCGAAGGATACGGAAAGCTCTCGGGAGTGAAGAAAGAAGAATTGATCAAACATAGAGTGGAGCCGGCTCCTGGAAAGCGAAACCCTGCCGATTTCGCGCTCTGGAAGAAGGCGGACGAGAAGCAATTACTCAAGTGGCCATCTCCTTGGGGATTAGGCTTTCCTGGTTGGCACATAGAGTGTAGCGTCATGAGCATGAAGTATCTAGGTGAGACGTTCGATATTCACGGAGGGGCCCAAGATCTCATATTCCCCCACCATGAGAACGAAATAGCCCAAAGCGAAGCACTAACCGGTAAACAATTCGTTAAGTACTGGCTCCATACAGGGTTATTAACGATTAACGGTGAAAAGATGGCAAAGAGTTTGGGCAACTTCATCACCATAAGGGAATTGCTTAGTAAGTACGACGCTGAAGTGTTCCGAGTATTCGTTGCTAGCTCTCATTATAGGAGTTCGATAGACTTCTCTGAGAAGGCTATGAAGGATGCTGAAGCCAAACTCGATAAGCTCTATGAAGCAAGAGATGCAATAGAGCTTGCTCTAACCTTAGGTAATACGAAAGAGGGAAGAGATGAGAAGTTCGAAGTAGAGGTCGAAAAATACAAACGCAGATTCATAGATGAGATGGAAAACGATTTCAATACCCCAGCTGCATTAGCAACACTTCTAGAACTGGCAAGAGTTATCGTGAACTATTCTAAAAACGAAAATCCGGCAAGAGACTCTCTCGTTTATGCAAAGACAACGCTACTAGAATTAGGAGACATCTTTGGAATTCTAAAGCGTAGAAAGATAGACGAAAGGACGAGGAAGATAATTCAACTCCTCGTAGATGTTAGAAACGAGCTTAGAAAGAAAGGAGAGTTCGAAATAACAGATGAGATTAGAGCAAAGCTCAGGGAACTAGGGATAGAACTTCAGGATAGAAACAGTGAAACTAGATGGAGGGTAAAAGGGTGGTAGAGTGAAACCAAGATGCGAAAGAGTGACAGCGAATTTTTTGCCCCTTTTGAGAGCACTTGTTGCGAAGGAACTCGTAGAAAAATATGGAATGACGCAACAGGAAGCAGCAAAGTTGCTTAATGTGACTCAGGGAGCCGTCTCACAATATTTACGTGGAGTAAGAGGAAAGGGAAGAATAGATCCTGAATTAGTCTCCGCCTCAAAGCGAATAGCAGACGCGCTAGCAAATGGAAATCTTAACGTCGAGAAATACATATGTGAGTTGTGCAGGAGGAAATTCGGCTAGAGAACGAAGATCCCACCAGTCTTCGTGAGCTTTAGGAGTTTTCTGCCTTTTAATAAATAACAATTCTCTATTCTCAAGCCAAAGTTCTTTAAGTATACTCCCGGTTCAAGTGTGAATGTATTGCCGGACTTGATTCTATCCCTAGACAGTTCACTTAACGAAGGTAATTCGTGAACTTCCAGTCCTATTCCATGACCCAATGCATGCTGAGGTTTTCGATTAAACGTTGAGAGGAACCGCTTGAACACCAAGAACAATTCTCTACCCCAAGAACCTTCCTCTATTTTCTCTTCTATCTCAGGAATCAAACACTCTAGAGACTCTGCCAGTGATAATTCGTTCTTTCCTGGCTTTTGATGAAAGACAGTAAGAGTCAGATCGCTACAATAGCCATTCATTCTAAAACCGAAATCTATTAGCGTAATTTTTCCTAAGAATGAGGTGGTATAGCTGGGTATGGGATGAACTTGCGAAGACCTCTTATTCGTTGCTACTATGGGAGGAAAAGCCAATTGCGCATCGGATCTAGATGCCAAATCGAAAATGAAAGTGGCCACATCACTCTCTCTTTGAAATTGAGTAAAGGATGAGAGAAGTTTCCTAGCTACGTGATCTGTGTATTTACATACTCTCTTCATCAGCTTCAATTCTAGAGAATCTTTTCTACTTCTCAATTTGAGAAGATCTTTGCTTATATCAACCTTCCTCTTTCGTCCTAAGAGTCTAGAGTGGGATAAGAGAAAGGAACTATAATTAACCGCTATCCTTTTCCACGATTTTATTTCCTTCCTAATCTCATCCTTTAGAAGGCCACGCCTTCGTATCTCTCTTATATCATCGGCATAAATAGATCCCAAGTCTTCCTTTTCAGTTAGGTAGAGTTGATAACCATCTTTAGTCACGAGTAAACAAGCAGAAGTATAATAAGGTTCTACTTTCATTCCAGTGAAGTAGTAGATATTAGGGTCAAAGGTCTTCGAACTCGTTATGAAAAACGCTCCATCGCATTCTCTCTCTTCCAGCAGATTCAATAACTTTATTTTCCGTGTCCTAAGGTACTTCTTCAGTCTTCACCACCTTTTTTCCACATTTTTGTGGCACTACTTTAAGCTTTGCCCCTGGGAAGTTGAGCTCCAACTCCTTACCACGAAAGTATTCGTGAAGAAAAACAGCAAGTGCCGCTACCTCGCTGTGAGGCTGAGATGTAATTGCTACGTTATAGTCTACCAATTTATAAATAATTCCCGGAACTTTTTCACCGCCAATTACGATCAATATCGATTTTTTTCTTCCTAAGTCCCTTATCTCATCTATAACTCGTTGGACTGGTAAACCGTACATTGTGAGATGTACCTTAACTCCTTCAAAGGATTCTATGAATTTTCTCCAGGAATGCATGTAAGTTACGCGAAAATCACCTCCCCAACGCTCGGCAACCTTCTCTAGACTCGCTATCACACCTTTATCTTCTTCACCACTGAAAACCATCTCATTTGCGCCAAAGGCTCTTGCAACTAGCCCACAGTGCGTGGTTATTCTAGCATCTCTCTTGATTCTATGACCTAGCCTCAAGACTATTACCTTAGACATCATAGCCCCGGGCGGATTCGAACCGCCGCCACCGGCTTACTTCGCTCATCTTTAATCGCATCTTTAGAGCTGAGCTCCAAAGGCCGGCATCCTTACCGCTATGATACAACTTTGAGTTACTATTCCAACTAATCTCCCTTTTTCTACTACTGGAAGGCGTTGAAATCCGTACTTCCTCATTAGCCCGAGAATCTCTAACATAGAAGTATTTGGAGAAACCGTAATTACATTCTTTGTCATTACTTCACTTACCTTTCTCAGAAGCACTACATCTCCTGCTACCTCTATATCCCTAAGAGTAAGGATGCCCACTACCTTCGAATTCTTTACAACTGGAACTCCTCCAACACCACGACGAATCATCCTAAGCCTAGCAGCAGCTACCAATTCATCGGGCGATGCGGTTATCACTTCAGTTCGCATGAGATCCCGAGCTTTCAAATTAGAGAGACCCTTCATGACAAAATCTTCTTCACCCTGTTTAAAATTCATATAAAAGCTTTGTGGATAAAGAACTCTTCGGGAGAATGATGGGTGGCCAAGAAACAGTTGAGTAATACCAACTTCTCTGATTCAAAATCAGATAGTATTTGCTTTGAGGTGATTCTATGAGAATCTTACAGTTACATTGTGATGAAATAGAATTTGAGCCCAAAGAAAAGGAAATAGAAGAGGCCGAAGAATGGAAGGAGGGGAAAGTAAGATTAGAGGATGTAGTGACATGCTTCATAGCAATCGAAGAAGGAGATAATGAACGTGTGGTTGAAGCCGCTGCTAAGGAACTGGAGGAAAGTCTAAAGGAGTTGGGAAGTAAGAGAGTATTGCTCTATCCATACTCTCATCTTAGTGATAGACTTGCAAATCCATCCCTAGCTCTCGAACTAATGAAGAAGTTAGAGGATAACCTGAAATCGAAAAAAGAGCTAGAAGTTTACAGGGCACCTTTTGGCTGGACCAAAGGTTTTTCTATTAAGATTAAAGCACATCCTTTGGCGGAGCAGTTCAAACATATAACACCAAAGAAAGCCGAGGAGATATCAAAGGCGCTTAAAGAAGAAGAGCGAATCAAGTCGTACTGGTATGTATTAACTCCAGATGGAGAGCTTCATGAGATACGATTGGAGGGAGACAAAATAATCGGTTTTGATTTCAGCGGACACGAGAATTTAGAGAAATTTGCTAGATATGAGATGAAGAAGATAAGAGCAGTTGAGACAGAACCACCACACGTGAAGCTCATGCGTAAGCTCGAGCTCTGCGATTACGAGCCAGGCAGCGACCCCGGAAACATGCGCTGGTATCCAAAGGGAAGGATAGTGAAATCCTTACTAGAGCGATGGATAACCCAGCGCACAATAGAGTATGGTGCCATGGAGGTCGAAACCCCGGTCATGTACGATTACAATCATCCCGCCTTAAAGGATTACCTCAATAGATTCCCTGCTAGACAATACGTAGTCCAGAGTACAAAACGAAAACTCTTCTTACGGTTTAGTGCTTGCTTCGGACAATTCCTGATGAAATCACACATGACCATATCTTACAGAGATTTACCACTACGCATGTATGAGCTCACCCGCTACTCCTTCAGATTAGAGAAAAGAGGGGAATTAGTTGGACTTAGAAGACTAAGAGCATTCACTATGCCAGATATGCACACTCTTTGTAGAGACATCGAAGAAGCGAAAGCAGAATTCAAACGACAGTTCGAGTTCTGCATGAGGTGCCTAGCGGAACTTGGTTTGAATCCCGAGAGTTATGAAACTGCTATAAGGTTTACCAAGGAGTTCTGGAAACAAAATAAGGAATTCGTAATAGAACTTTGTAGATTGGTGAATAAACCAGTTCTCATAGAAATGTGGGAGAAACGTTATGCATATTTTGATCCTAAATTCGAATTCAATTTCATAGATGCTCTCAACAAGGCTAGCGCTCTCTCTACAGTTCAAATCGATCACGAGAATGCAAAGCGCTATGGTATAACCTATGTGGATGAAAATGGGGAGAAGAAATACCCGCTGATACTTCATTGTTCTCCCAGTGGCGCTCTCGAAAGGTGTATCTACGCTATGCTAGAGAGTGAGTACATGCGAAACCCAGAACAGGCTACGCTACCGTTTTGGTTAAGTCCAGTCCAAGTGAGAATATGTCCTATTACCGATGAGTTTCTTGAATTCGCTTCAGAAATAGCAAGAGAGCTCGAAGAAGCAGGATTGAGAGTAGACATAGACGACAGGAACCTCAGCATGGAAAGGAAGATCAGAGACGCAGAAGTAGAATGGGTACCGGTAATAGTGGTGGTCGGAAAGAAGGAAATGGAAACGAAAAAGCTAGCAGTGAGGTTTCGGAAATCCAAAGAGATAAAAGAACTCTCTATTGAAGAATTGAAATCCCTACTGCTGGATAAAGTAAAGGGCTTTCCAACAACACCTCTTTCGCTTCCACGCTTCTTGAGTAAAAGACCACGCTTCGTAGGGTGAAGGAAGTGCTTACTCAGACGATGATGATAATCTTAGCGAATTTAGTTCCTACTGTAGAACAGATAGGTGGGATACCATTAGGGATAGCATTAGGGCTTAATCCATTCTATGTTTACTTGGTTTCTGTTCTCGTGAATTCCCTTCTCTTCTTTCCCCTCTACGTCTTCCTAGAGCTTTTCTATGATAATCTGCTGTCAAGATGGAGATGGTTTAGAAGATACTTAGAGCGTACGAGAAAGAAAGGGAAACCATACGTAGATAGATATGGTGTGCTTGGCGTAACTCTATTCATTTCACTTCCAGGGCCATTTACTGGGACTTACACGGCTACGATTCTCAGTTGGTTACTAGGACTAGAAAAGAAGAAAGCGTTCTTAGCAATCTGTCTAGGATCTTCGATCGGAGGGCTTCTAATTCTCGCGTCTGCTATGGGGCTTCTGAAGACACTCACACTTTTCAAGTTATAAAAGATAAGACATCGTTATAACTCTACATGCGTTGGAACTTGGTCTACGCATTTATTTTACTGTTGAGTACTCTAACATTTGGTCAGACATTAACACCGAATCTCATAGCTTCTACTCTTAAATACGAGCCATATCCAGCCGAGCCTGGAAAATACGTAAAGTTGTGGATTAGCGTAGAAAATCAGGGTCTGGAACCAGCTGAAGGAGTAATGTTTCAGTTGGTTCCTACCTATCCATTCTACTTGGATGAAGGTGAAAATGCAACAAGATATTTTCCTGTCATAAACGCGAAGGAAAGCGTACTTCTTGAATATAAAGTAAGAGTTGCTAGTGATGCCGTAGAAGGATGGAACGAACTAAAGTTGCGGTATAGATTTGGTGACTATTCTGCATGGATAGAGATGCCAATTAGAATCTATGTCAAAACGAAAAAGCTAATACTCGAGGTGAAGAATATAAACATAACTCCTCTAGTACCTCAACCCGGAGATCAGCTAAATCTCTCTATTGAATTAAGGAATGCAGGGGATTCTGACATCTACCATATCGTTACGAAACTCATGGTCACCGACTCTTCTCTAGTCCCATGGAGGACTTCTACTGAAAGGGAAGTGTATCTCTTGAGAAAGAACGAAAGTTTAACTCTTACGTTCTCACTTTTGGTATTACCTTCTGCAGAGACGTCTGTGGCAAAACTGCCATTAGTACTAACTTATCAAGATAGCTCTGGAAATACTTACACGAAGAATGAGACGATTGCCGTGAAAATAGTAGCAAAACCCCACATAGAAACGTATCTTCTAGAGAGTGACCTGACAAGTGCAACAAGAGGAGGAAGAGTTTCAATCGATCTTTGTAATTCGGGTTTGGGTGATGCCAGGTTCTTACGGGTGACCGTACTAAGGGGTGAGGATTTCTCAATCATTTCGAGTAACAGATTTTACATAGGAGAAATATCTAGTGATGACTGTGAAACAATCGAAGTAGAGCTATTATTAGAAGAGAAAACAAAAACGATAGTGATTCCACTTGAGTTGGAATACTTGGACGAGGATAATGTACATTACATCACAAATGCAACAGTCGAAGTGAAAATTCGAGGAGAATCGGTAGGAGTAGCGATGGAAGTGGCTCTTGCGTTGCTCTCACTTCTCTTCTTGATTTTCCTTCTAAAGTTTAGAAGAAGGAAATCCTAGTTATGTTAGTAGAATACTC
>CAZUUD010000007.1:17320-19190 GCA_964623045.1 uncultured archaeon
CTCGAAGTTAGTCTTTAGAAATCTGGCGGTAAGAAGGACTAGAAGCATTTTGACAACTATTGGGATCCTTATAGGAATAGCAGCAATAGTAACTTTGATTTCCATAACCTATGGAATGAGAGTTCTAATAGAAGAGGAATTCGAAAAGTTAGGAAAGGACAGAATAATAGTAACAGCTGGAGGAGGCCAGTACATGTTAACTTCATTAGTTGCAGCAGTTCCTCTAACTGAGGACGATCTGGAGGTCGTTAGACGTGTTAGAGGAGTAGAGATAGCAACTGGAATTCTATACAAGGCAGCTCAAGTGAGGTACAAGAGGGAAACTGAATTTATCCAGATTGTAGGAATAGCACCCCAAGATATAGATGCATTCAAAGGGGAGTTCGAGATAACGAAGGGAAGAAAGCTCGAACAAGATGATGAACACGCAGCAATCGTAGGTTACGAATTATATAGCGGTAATTACTTTTCTAGACCAGTGAAATTAGGCGATGAGCTAGAGATATTTGGTAGGAAATTCAAAGTTGTGGGATTCCTTGAAAGAACAGGGAATAAAATAGACGATAGTATAGTAGTGGTCCCGTTGAAAACGTTAAGAGAACTTTCTGGAATAGAGGATGAACTCACGTTCATCTATGTGAAAACGGAATCCGGACGGAATCCTACTAATGTAGCAGAAGCCATTGAAGAAAAACTAAGAAAGAAGAGAAACGAGAAACGCGGCGAGGAGAGCTTTCAAGTACGAACATCCGAACAACTCCTCCAAAGGGCAAATGTGATCTTAACCTTGGTAGAACTCGTTCTGGTTGGCATAGCATCTATATCCCTCTTAGTAGGTGGGATAGGTATAATGAATACCATGTATACCAATGTGCTTGAGAGAACACGTGAAATAGGAATAATGAAAGCTATTGGCGCTAAGAATAGTGACGTGATGCTCATATTTCTATTAGAGTCTGGAATTCTAGGACTACTAGGAGGAATCATTGGTCTAACTTTCGGAGCTGGAGTAGCCATTGGAATAGAGAAGCTCGCGATTGCCCAACAAATCACAAATTTCAGAGCTTACCTTGGACTAGACCTTCTCTTAGGAGCTCTGTTCTTTTCATTTTTAGTGGGTCTAATTTCCGGAGTCCTTCCAGCTAAACACGCTGCGGAGTTAAATCCGGTAGAGGCGTTACGATATGAGTAGGGACATCGTAATAGAAATGCGACATGTCGCAAAGATCTACAAACTAGGTGAAGTAGACGTACATGCACTAAGGGACGTTACGCTGAAAGTTCGTAGAGGAGAATTTCTTGCAATAATGGGTAAGAGTGGTTCAGGGAAGAGCACTTGTCTTTATCTTATGGGTTGCCTAGATGTGCCTACGAGGGGCAAAGTAATCGTAGAAGGAAGGGATACGAGGAACCTCTCTCAAGCGGAATTAGCTGAGTTGAGAGGAAATAAAATAGGCTTTGTCTTTCAACAATTCAATCTCATACCAACCCTAAACGTATGGGAGAACATAGAGCTGCCTCTCATCTTCCAAGGAGTAAGCCCGCTTGAACGAAAGATGAAAGTACGAAAATTGATAAGGGAAATGGGATTGGAACATAGAGTTCTACACACGCCACACCAACTAAGTGGAGGCGAACAACAACGCGTAGCTATTGCACGGGCACTCGTCAATGATCCAGAAATCATCCTAGCAGACGAACCCACAGGTAATCTTGACACGAGAACCGGAAGTCAGGTAATTAAACTCTTAAGACGAATAAATAGAGGGAAGAATACCACGGTTATCGTAGTAACCCACGATAGAGATCTTGCTTCGCGAGCAGATAGAATAATACTCTTGAAGGATGGCAAGGTGATCGGCGAACGAAA
>CAZUUD010000008.1:0-4424 GCA_964623045.1 uncultured archaeon
CTATTAAGAAGTCTTTACTTCTATAACAGGTTCCTTTAGTCGATATCTAATTTCCCTTACGTTTTCTAGTATATTCTCGTTTCCAAAGAGGTAAGCAGTTTCTAACATTCCTCTATAATCTTCTGGAAATCCAACTACAACATATTCCAATTCTCCAAACTCTTCGAATATCGGTTTTGTGGTGGGATAAAGAGACGCCTCTATCAGGACTATTTCTCCTTTCTTTATGAATTTCTCCACTTTTTCGCACCACTTTCTCGCTTTCTTATTTCTACTCTCTTTGACTTCACAAATACTACTCAGATATAGCACATCATAGTTTTCTACTACTTCCGGATCCACATCGAATAGGTCAGATACTAGCAATTCGAGATTACAATCATTTGACTTGACCCTCCTAGCTAAGTCACTAAGATAATCCTTCCATTCCCCCCTGTACTTCAGCCGCTGTTGAGATATCTTTCCGATTTCCCGTATGGTTTTCCGGAGGGAGGCAACTTGTAATTTACCATCATAGAGCGATTTCAAATCGTCTTCGACTAGAGTTAAGACTTCTGGTCTGAAGAGAGTGCTTTCAATTTTCTCCTCCTCTTCTGGAAAGAGTTTAAAGTAGAATAGGGCCACCTGTAATAGATTCAAATCTATCCCGAGTACTTCTTTTGCATGCTTGTAAGATAGTGAAGCTATTTGCTCACCCCCTCCTATTATTCCGCATATCTTATCCAAACCTAGGTCTGCAAACACAGAGGAGAGATAAGGATAGACCTTATAGGTAAGCTCTATCTCGTTGGTTTCTTCAAAGGGATAAAAAGCCCTAAACCTCCTACCAAAATTTATCTTTACCCCCATATCGACAGGATTGACGAAAGACTTAAACGCAATTCAAAACCATCGAAGACATAAAAAAGGATATCTCATATTCTTCTATGCCTGTCATCGTCCTTCTCGGACCGCAAGGAAGCGGAAAGGGAACTCATGGAAGATTCATCGCCTCCAAGTTGGGAATACCCCTAATCTCAACAGGAGATATATTCAGAGAAGAAGTCAAAAGAGAAACGGAACTAGGTAAGAAAGTCAAAGAATTCGTAGAGAAAGGTGAGTTAGTTCCTGATGAAATAGTAATAGAAGTGGTTAAAGAACGTATCACTCGACCAGACTGTGCCAAAGGATTTATCTTGGATGGATTCCCGAGGACTATTCGACAAGCAGAGGCTCTCGAAGATTTAGCGAAGGTAGATCTCGTGATCTTTCTCGATGTAACCAGAGAGACTATAATAGATAGGTTATCTACCCGAAGAATATGCAAAAACTGTGGGGCAATTTACAACCTAAAGTACATGCCCCCTAAGGTTCCTGGAAAGTGCGACGTTTGCGGCGGAGAACTCTATCAAAGAGCCGATGACAAACCAGAAGTGATAGCGCGTAGGTTGGAAGAATACGAAGAGCGAACTAGGCCTCTCATAGAATTTTACGAAAGAAGAGGCTTACTTAGACGTGTTGATGCTAATGGCGAGCGAGAAGTCGTGGATAGAGCAATAGAAAAATTGCTCAAGAAGGAGGGATTACTTTAATTTTCCTTTTAGCGTTTTAAGATCGGATCTAAGTTTTTCCATTCCCTTAAGTAAGGCTTGCTTTGGATTCTTCGCCTTTATTACGATCTTTGGGTTAGCAAGATAGGGGTGCTCCTTTACATAAGTTGCAAACTCAACACCAGCTACTTTGGATACGTAGTTTGCTAGAACAACTGCAAGTCCCAGATCGTCTAATTCAACTACCAAACTATCTTTATCCGATTTTACTATCTTAGCTTGCATTCTTTCATCTTCCTTTACAAAATTTTAATCATTTCCGCTTTGGAGCTCCTCTTCTTATCCTTATAGACGCTCCTATACCAAGTCCGAGAATGAAAGCCATAAACCAAGTTGGGATTTCCTTTACCTCGGTGGTGGTCTTGATCTCTGAACAACCACTGAATGGTTTCCATTCCCCATTAGGACATATGCACTTCACCTTATTCGTCCAGTTGGTCTCGTTTAATACACCTCCGTTCATCTTGCACCAAACTTCACATCCTTGTTTACCTTCTGCTAAGCAGCTGCACCCAAGTCTAGTCCATATTCTGAAGTCCAGCGGAATATCCTCAAGCGTCAGATTACTTTTCGTCACTCTTAGTACGGCTTCCCAAAACCTATTGGTGTTGAGGAAACAGAGTTCTTGACACTCAGTCCAATTACTCTCGCTTAGGCCTACTATGTACCATGTTCCATTTGGTGGCGGGTTATAGTGTTTAGCATCACCAGCAAAATAGTACCTGCACTCCCCGGTTTCGGGATTGGCTATGTACACTGGAAGCAAATAAGCAGTAGCCCTGGAAGTAAGAATGAATGTCATTGCTAGCAACGTAAAAATCACGTACTTATTTTTCATTCTTCCACCAAGATTGCTTTCAAATCACTTTTATTTATGATAGGAACATCGAATTTATCTTCTTTTATTCTTGGGCAGGCGAAGTTAATAAGTAAATCCAGTTTCATACCTAGAAGCTTTTCGTTTTTGATCTCATCGAACGCGAGGATAAACACTTCCTTCCCTCTCTTTTCGGTTTCTCTCTTGAGTGCGAACACTTCTCCTACATTTGGTGCTTGCCAACGTTTCCAGGATATAAGGAAGCCTATGCGTTTGGCATTCTTAAACGCCTCCCTCCTTGCGAAATCTATTAACTCTAATCTCCTTCTATCTTCGTCTAAACTCGATACCTCATTTTTTTCGACATCATAGAGGTAGACCGGCTTTTTCGTTCTAATACCTAACGCATGGAATCTACCGCTCCCTATGAAGAGAAAACAATCTACCTCGGCTTCGTGGGTGAGCGCATCCCGTTGGTCACACCCCAGTATCGAGCCGCAAATTATCACCTCCTTACCTACTTTCTCTAGTTGCCTAGCCCAATTTGGAAGTAAATGTTCATGTTGGACCGTCGTAACTATACCTATACGCTTCTCTCTTATTCGCTCCGCGATCTTTCTCACATCTATCTCGACATCTATACTAATAGGATAATATACCACAGGTACGAATGTGGGTTGTTCTCTCTTCAATTCCTTGTGACCTAGGTGAAGTATCACGTCACATCCTAGGCGTTTGGCTTCCTCATCCCTCACATCGCAAGCTCCATAGCAAGGTTCCATAGAGATTATGACTTCGAATCCGTTCTGTTCTAAGATCCTTACTATCTTATCGATCTCGGGTTTTAGTCCTTCTGGTAATTGGACGAGTACTCTTCTTCCCTTTAGCTTCGTTCTAACGAAATTTTCGAAGTTGTATTCGTCCAGCATGACATTTACTCGGACTTAAGAATTTTACTTAATAACACTATTGCAATCACTGCTATTACCGAAACTGAGAATGCAACTAGGAAGTCTGCTAACCAGGGATTAACTATGAAGATGCCGGCCTTCAAGGTCTGGACGTAAGATTGAATTAACTTGTTTATCGCATCTCTCCAAAGCAAAGCAGCAACGAACGCAAAAGCCCCTGTTATGAAATCGAAGAGACGTCGTTTGAATTCTCTGTGAAACGCTTGCACTTCCTTTTCAAAATCGATTCCCCTTAATGTTGACTTGACCTTCTTACGTACCATGAGTTCTTTTGTTTACTAGGGAAAATTTTAAACTTAGATCCTGTACCTCAGTATTCCTCCTACGCCCCCTAGCTCTCTGAACTGTTTTCCCTCACGAGTATCGCACGATATTATTTTGACTCTTGCCCCGGTTTTCTCTGCTAGCTCCTCTAGGTCGAGTAATTCCTCCTCCAGATCTTCGCTCAGAAGCAGAGTACCTATAGCTCCCAACTCCAAGGCTTGTCTAACCTTTTCCTTTCCATAGACCGCTTCATCATTCGAAAGTGCTCGGAAAAACCTATTCAATATCTCCTTCTCCTTCATTACGCCCAGTTCCTTTAGCTTGTCCTTAGCCCTTTCAAGAGTTTCCTCTAGACCGTATTCTCCTGTATATCCTGTATCGACTACTGCAATTACTTTATTCTTAAATTTAGCATAGAGGTAGTCCCCCTTCAGGAACTCCTCCTTCACAGGGCCTGGGCCTGAGATTATTATTCCTTGAAGATCCTTCTCCTCTTTCATAAAGATTTGGTTTGCAACATCTCCGACTTTCTTCAACCAATCGTGTTTCAGGGCTTCTCTTACCCGTGCGAAACGCTGAGCGCTCTGTCCACCTTTATGTGTCTTTCCAGGAACAATTGATTCCAAATGGGTTTGAGGTTCTATTCGTTTTCCTCTCAAGAAGGCTATATCTGCCTCCTTTCCATCTAGACAAATGATCCCATAGAGTTCGCGTTCCTTTACCATTTCCTCTAGCGGATCTAACACGAAGCGCTGATCACACCAATAGATCTTAGTCCTAAGA
>CAZUUD010000008.1:4434-11037 GCA_964623045.1 uncultured archaeon
GTCCTAAGAGGTTGGGGTGGAATTACGTAGAATAACTCTATATCCGATTCTCCCTCATACTCAGCAACGTTTCCACAGAAGACTGCTAGTCCATTTTCTGGTGTCTTTTTGTAGGCTTGAAGATGGGCTATTATCTTTTCGAGAGCCGCCACTACATTCTTCCTAACTTGTTTAGACTTTATGTTCTCGGCTGTGCTTCGTTCGCTTCTCAGCTGATTTATCATGTCTACTAACGAATAACCGGCCGGAATGTAAACACTAACTAGTTCCGTATGCCTTCCCCTTATTTGCTTAAGCTTTCTTATGAAACGCTTGAGTTCTCTCTCTGTCATTAATAGATCACCTCAGAATGATACTCAAAAAACTTCTTCAATACCGGCCTTACTTCTAACGAATACTCGTTTTAACCCAGTTCTGTCTTTTATTTGTCTCCCCAATTCAAGAAGTTCTTTGTGACTTATCAGTACGTCTTTGAAATTTGGATCTAAGAGCTCCTCAAATGGAAAGAATTGCTGAATCACGTAGTAGAAATCGTCTCTACCCAGCAACTGCTTCGCTCGCTCCACAGCTGCTATCATATCCTCAATAGTTATCAAAGAAGGAACATAAGTGGTTCTTATCTCAAGAAAATCGATTTGCGCAATCAATTTATAACTCCTTTCTATTGCTTTAACTATTTCAGTTGCGTCCTCTAGGCCGATTACCTTTGCGTACTTCTCTGCGACTAAATTCGTTTTCAGGTCCGTAGCTAGATGATCTATTAGCCCTTCCCTAACTAATTGCTCTATGACTTCTGGTCTGCTAGCATTAGTATCTAAACTAGTCTTCAACCCTAGTTCTCTCACGCGAATGAAAATCGTCCTAACAGCTTCAGGTTGAAGTGTTGGCTCTCCACCGGTGACTTGAACGTAGTCAACTAGAAATTTCACACGCTCTATCTGCTTTATTATCTCATCTATCTCTATGAATTCTCCCTCTCCTTTCACCAATGGTGCTGCACTACACCATGGACAACGAAAATTACAACCACTAAACCAAATCACGAATGCTGGGTGAAACAGTACGTCCACCAGGCTTAGATCTACTAAATTTCCTATTTTCACTAACATAGTAACGAGTTGAAATAAGAAAGGAAAAGTTAAAAAACACTAAGTTAGGCTCTTTACTCCAGTAGCTCCGTAGGTCTTTCTAAGCTTGAACTCTAGCCTCTTGCCAACGTTCCAGCTCCTTATTGGTCTATAGTACCCCACTATTCTGCTCCATATATCCGTCTCCTTACCGCACTTTGGACAGGTCTCATATATTCCCACTTCACTCCAGCCACATCTTCTGCATTGTGAAATCGTAGGAGTTATGCTAAAGTATATGAGCTTAGTTTCCTTAGCCAACTTCTCTACTACTCGTTTCAACGCCTTTGGGTCCGGAGACTCGTAAAAGAATAGGTGCATCATCACTCCACCCGTGAATTCTTGCTGTACTTCTGCCTCGTACTTAGCACGCTCTGCAATTGAGATAGGGGCATAGTACGGAACTATGCTATTTGAATAAAACGCTGAGCCGTTATTAGCAGGCATGCAGAGCTCGCCCTGCTTGAATGCCTCTTTGAACTCTTTCCTATCTGCCATTGCTAATCTATATCCAGTAGACTCCCCTGGAACCTCCTCTACATTGTAGAGGACTCCATCTGTTTCACTTGCTTGTTCTGCATATCTCCTTATGAACCTCACGGTCTCTTTCATCCATTTAACGGCTCGCTCTACTTCGCTCGTTTCAAGCTCCTCCCATAGCTTGGCGTTTCCCAAGAAATTGGCAGCAGCCTCAGGTAAGCCTATAACTCCGAATGTGCTGAAATGATTGTTTAAAGTTCCCAAGTATAGCCTCGTCATTGGCATGAGGCCTATTTTCAAACTTCTATTGTAGCGTTCTCGCATAACTTTGAGAACGCTTCTAGCGAGATCCAACTCTTTTGTGAGAAGCTCTTCGAACTTTGCTTGATCACCCTTACTCAAATAAGCTAGTCTCGGTAAGTTTAAGGTCACTACTCCTATTGAGCCTGTTGCATCAGGGATTGCCCACATTCCGTGAAGAATGTTCTTAGTTCCGAGTTCACTTTGAGAAGCTTCACGCGAGTGCGAGTTGTTGTTATTGTTCAAGAGCTTAGACATATCGATCGTAAGACGACAACACATGCTGTAAAGCGCTTCGACGTTGGTCGAATAACCATTGAGAAGGTAGAACGTTCCTCTTCTAGCTAGATTCTCGAAGAGTTCGTCAGTGAGTTCGCCCCATCGCGAACCGTTCCAGTCGAAATTCTTCGTTATGAAAATCGTTGGTATAGGAAACGTAAAGGGAGTAGCTACTCGATCTCCCTCGTTGTAAAGACTAATGAGCTGTCTCGTAACTCTTATAGCCTCATCGACGTAGTCTCCCAATTTTCCGGCTGGCTTACCCCCAATTATTGCTGGCATCTCGAGAAACGATTCTACTGTATCAAGCATGATCGTTATGTTGCTAAAGGGCGATTGAAACCCCATTCTAGAAGGATAGTTTAGTTCAAAGCACATATCCTGAAGCACTTGCTTTATTTGCTTATCGGTGAGCTTATCCTTAGCCACGAACGGGGCACAGTAAAGATCAAAAGCAGTTGTAGCCATGGCTCCACTCCATTCCTGGGCCGTCATGAAGATGAAGTTCACAAGCTGTGCCACTGCTGTATCAAGATGCTTAGCGGGCTTTGAAACGATGGTTGGTGTTTTAAGACCTGCTTGTAGAATTCTGGCGAAGTTCCACCCTACACAGTAAGGTATGTAGAGGGAATGTGGAAGCTTGTGTATATGGATATAGCCACTGAAGTGATGGGCCACTGCTTCAGGAGGGAATACAGTCGCTAAAATCTCTTCTGTCTTGAGCACTTTATCTAGGATGTAGCTCAAGTAATTTCCGAAACTCCTAGTTTCGTTAGCATTTTCCTTGACTTCCCAATCACTCTCTCCTATGTAGTCCTTTTCTATTTTTTCGAGAAAATTCGAAGAAGGCATGGGGAAATCTTACCTTAGAAAATTAAATAAGATTTCTGTCTGTCAATCTCGCCTTTAGCTCATCTATTAACTATCCTATGCATTGCAACCAAATCTTCTTCAAATTCCCGCAGCTCAGCTGGTATTTTGATCTTTATTTCTGCAGTTAAAGACAGACCTCTTCTTTGTTTCTCCTTCCAAACACTTTCGTTAAATTCTATAATTCTATTCGTCAACTTACTAAGATCTTTCACTTCAAATCTAGATGGAAAACTCTCCTTATGAACGCTAGTCCCATAGAGTTTGCGATAAATGTAGTCTGTGATGAAAGGTATTATGGGGGCAAGCAGCTTTAGAGAAGCCTTTAATATAGCGTGCATTGTAGCATGGGCCGCCTTTGCTTCGGGTTTTTTACTATAGGCTCTCGGTTTGACCATTTCTAAGTAATGAGAAGCAAAGACATTCCAGAGGAAATCACGAATCTCTCTTGCCGGAACGAAGAAGTTGAACTTCTTGTAACCCTTCAAGGCATTCTCTAGTCTGTGATTGAACTCGCTCAAAATCCATTCATCAGTAGGAGTAAGGGTTACGTCGCTCAGTCCCACATAGGGAAATTGTGAAACGAATCTTGCTATGTTCCAGAGTTTGGTGAGGAATTTTCCAGCACTTGCTATTCGTCGTTCCGAGCAACGAAAATCACTACCCAAGCTAGCCTCACTTGCAGCCCAGAATCTAAAGCTATCACTTCCGTATTTCTCGAGAATAGGAACAGGATCTATAACGTTACCCTTGGATTTCGACATCTTCTCTCCTTTTTCATCAACTCCGTAACCCATTATCCAAGCCCTTCTCCATGGTATCTTGTTAGTTAATTGATAACATCGAAGCAAGGTGTAGTACAACCAGGTTCGCACTATATCTTTGCCTTGGGGCCTTATTGCATTGGGATAGACTTTCTCGAAGAATTCCTTGTCTTGCTTCCAGCGTGATATGAAAAGTGGTGTGATACTGGAATCGAACCAAGTATCGAATACTTTCGTTTCACCTTCCCAATCACTAGCACCGCATTTAGGGCATTTATCAAATGGTGGAGATTCTTTCCAAGGTTGATAATACCTATCTATACGATCAGGAACTTGAAGATTTCCACAGCGTTTACACCTCCAAACAGGAATTTCAGTACCATAGTAGCGACGTCTGGAGATGGGCCAATCTATAGTTACGCCCTCCATCCAAGATAATAGAATTTGTCTGTGGACTTCAGGTAAGAAGTCTATTTGTTTCTGAAGCTCTCTTAACTCCTCAAGAAAGTCGAGTTGCTTCAAATAGTAATCCTTCATCGGAATGAACTCTACCTCGTCTTTGCTACGCTCGCAAGTTGCGACGCGATGAATTATGCGCTCGCGTTTGGTGATTAGCCCCATTTGCTCAAGATCTTCAACTATCGCCTTCCTAGCCTCTTTCACTTTCATTCCTTTGTACTTTCCTGCTACCTCAGTTAATCTACCTTCTTCATCTATGGCACGAATCTCTTTCAGTCTCAATTCCCTGAAGAGACGAATGTCTACTAGATCACCATAGCTGCATATCATGGCTAGACCGCTTCCGAATTCTGCTTTGGCTTGGGGATGTGCATAGATCGGAACTTCTCGCTTGTAAATAGGTACTACGGCGTGCTTGCCCTCTAGATGTTTATATCGCTCATCTTCTGGATTGAATATCACTGCTTGACATGCACACAGCAGTTCAGGCCTAGTTGTGGCGATCTCTATGGTTTCTCCTGTTTCCTTAACTTTAAACTTCAGGTATACGAGTTCACTTTCCTTTTCCTTATAGATCACATCTGCTTCTGCCAAAGTAGTCTTACATCCAGGACAGTAGATGTTAGGTCTATACGCTTCGTAGATCAATCCCCGTTTCCAAAGTTCGACGAACGTTTGTTGAGTTAGCTTACGGTAGGCTTCGCTATCGGTTCTATAGTAATTTGCGAAATCTCCACTCAAACCAAGTCTACGCATTATATCTAACATCTCCTGCTCCAAATCATCGAGTGCCCCTTTACAGAGTTCTAGGAACTTCTCCCTAGGAGTTTCGTGCATATTTATTCCATATTTCCTTTCGGTGTAGAGCTCGACTGGTAAACCGTTACGATCAATTCCTATTGGAAAGTAGACCTCATAGCCCAGCATTCTTGCAGTTCTGGCTATCATATCTATTTGGGAATAGTGGGCTGCAGCTCCTATGTGCCAAGGTCTACCGCTTGGATAAGGAGGTGGAGTATCGATCGCGAAGATTTCTTTTCCAGAGTTAGGATTAAATTCGTAAAGCCTCTCTGTTTCCCAGAGTTTTAGAAGTTCTTTTTCGTGTTCTTTGTTCCAGCGCTTCTCACTCAGTTTTGGTTGCATTAAATTAGTCAAGTTATAACCTTTTTACCTTTAGTCTTAACTACGAGAGGAAGAGAAAGAGTAAAGGAATTAGTAGCAGGATTACGATGAGTAAAACGAAAAGTGTCTGTCTGATTCCGGCTCGTCTCATTCCATAGAGAATTCCTATCGACATTCCAGCAAAATGGCCTACGTAAGATATGTTGGAAGGGCCATAAAAGAATCCAATAGCGTTGTAAAGAGCGTAGAGAAGAGCTATTAGAACTATTGGAGCTGGAAATGGGTATATCTCTATTTCTAAGGGCGTTAGAAGCATGGCTGCCCCTAACAAGGCAAAAGCCCCACCACTTGACCCCAAAAAGTAGAACTCAGAGCTGTAAAAGAATAACGATACTAAGTTTGCTATTATACCGCCTAACAAAAACAGGAGGAGGAGCTTTGCGCTCCCTATTCGCTTCTCTAAAGTTCTTCCAAAGAACAGAATGGCAAAAGCATTTGCGAGGAGATGAGTAAGATCTAAGTGTAAAAAAATTGATGTGAGTAACGTATAAGGTCGAAGTAATAGGTTTGGTTTCGAAAAAGCTAAGTTAACTAACAGTTCTTCTTGCTCCACTCCATAGAGTTGGAGCAGACTCACTAAGAAGTAGGACATAAAGCAAATAGCTAAAATGAGTGAGGTTGCTCTTCCCATGTTCGGCATTTCTCTTAGTTTTTAAATCTTTCCATCAGTTCTAAATGGCATGACCATCTACATTTATCCAGAGTATCACAGCGATAGAATGCTAGATGTTGGTGTTAGCGAAAAAGTTATAACACAATTTTATGATCTCTTAAAGGCTCTTGGATTTCAAGAAGCATCAGCCCTCAGAGAAGATGCCATTAGATCGATCGGTTCCTTAGCTAGCGATTTTTCTTCCTACCTTAGGCAAAAGTACAGGGAAATAGAAAGATACGTTAGAGATCTGAGGATCAAGAAAATCTACAGTGAGTGTGCAAACTCAGACGAAAAACTGAAAGAAATCGTAAGAAAATATGACGTAGAACTTGCTAACATAGATGAGGGTTGTCAGAAAGTCGATAATTTCGTTACACATTACGGTAGTGAACTAAAACGCATTCAACAAGAACTACAAAATCTAGAGATTTCACGGCCCGATTTCTACGAACGAATCGAAGCTCTTAGGAGTGAGCATGAAGCCATT
>CAZUUD010000008.1:11047-16129 GCA_964623045.1 uncultured archaeon
GAAGCTCGGAGAGCAGGGGGCAGAGGTCGTTCTTCTCGACGATTTTGAAGGTTTTTAATCTTCGTGGAAAAGAAAAGAACATGATCATACCTGTTCGATGTTTCACTTGTGGAAGAGTAATTGGAGATAAATGGGAAAAATTCAAGGCCATGCTAGCTGAAGGAAAGTCTCCCTCAGAGGCACTCGATGAATTGGGAATAAAGAGCTATTGTTGTAGAACCCTATTCCTAACTCACGTAGATCTTATAGAAAAGATAGCTAAATTCAAGCGTTATTAGAAGAAGCTTAGGTTTAACCTTAAAATAAGTGAAGTCCTAACGTAATCGTAATTCTCATCGGGTTAGAGGAGAAATAAGAAAATTGCAAATCTGAGTTAGAAGAGTAACCTGAAATTGTGTCTACGAGTCAATTATCTTCCATTAACCAAATAAGTATCACTTAAGTTCTCGTTGCATCACAAGCTCATTGATGAAATTATTTCCACGCCTTATCGCTTTCTCTATTCTACCTACAACTTTGAATCCTAATTTCTCGTAGACATGGCGGGCAACTATGTTATTCTCATAGACTCTAAGTACAGCTATCTTACATTTCAATCTACATTTTGCCTCCTCTAAGAGCGTAGCAAGAAGTCTTTGTCCAATTCCTAAATTCCTAAATCTTTTCTCTATGCCTATACCTATCTCACATACATGGGATTTTCTTCCTTTCTCTTTCCTAGCTTCTGCGCTTCCTACAACTTTACCATTGATCTCGACCACAAGCATTACTTTTTTACCTTCTTCGATCTCTATCAAGCGTCTGGCTATCCATCTTAGTTCCTCTCGTTTATTAACTGGTTTGTTCCTAAGGATTGGGGCCCTTTCTCTCACAAGCGAATTCACATAGGAGAGTAGGTCTGGATAATCTTCGAAACGTGGATAGCGAAAAATAACTCTAAGTTTTCCTACTTCGAACTCCCTCACTACCTTTCCAACAAGTACCATGGAAAGGATTAAGATCCGTATTTTTATCCTTGTCCTAACTCTATCCACTGATCCGTTAGTTTTATTTCCTGACGATTAGACTAATTATGCGATATCTAGATTTCATCGATGAAGAGTATAGACCTTCGAAAGACGACATCATCTGCACCTTCTACATCGAGCCTGAAAGAGGTGTAAATTTTAGAAAAGTCTGTGGCGCCATTGCAAGTGAGAGCAGCGTAGGAACGTGGACCGAAGTTACCACTGCCCCTCCTTATATTCGTCGATATGCCGCAAGGGTTTTCTGGCTAGATCGTAGAAGAAAGTTAGCAAAAATAGCCTATCCTCTAGATCTCTTCGAACCTGGAAATGTACCTCAACTCCTAAGTTCTGTGGCTGGAAATGTCTTTGGAATGAAACTCGTTCGAAACTTGAGATTACTTGACATAGAGCTACCAAGAAAATACGTTCGCTCATTTCGTGGTCCTAAATTTGGGATCAAAGGAATAAGAAGAGTCACGAAGATCAAAAACAGACCATTACTTGGTACCATAGTTAAACCGAAGCTCGGCCTTTCTGCCGAACAACATGCAAGAGTTGCATACGAAGCTTGGGTTGGGGGAATAGATTTGGTCAAAGATGATGAGAATCTCACGTCTCTTAGTTTCAGTAAGTTCGAAAGGAGAGTGAAGCTTACGTTAAAGCTCAGAGAAAAGGCGGAGAGAGAAACAGGAGAGCGAAAGTTCTACTTACCAAACATCACAGCAGAAACTAGGACCATGCTTGAAAGGATAGCTCTGGTGAAGGAATTGGGTGGAGAGTATGTTATGGTCGATATACTAACTGTTGGATTTGGTGCTTTGGAGAGCTTGAGAGAAGCTAATGAAGAATTGAAATTAATTATCCATGCTCATAGAGCTGGTCACGCAGCAATTACGAAGAATCCAAAACATGGGATTACGATGAGAGTCATAGCCAAACTAGCTAGATTAATCGGTGTAGATCAGCTTCATGTAGGAAATGTTATAGGAAAAATGTTCGAGGGGAGAGAAGATGTGCTGGCAAATTGCAGGGCATTGAGGAAAGAATTCTTCGGCTTAAAGCCCGTCATTCCTGTAGCTAGTGGTGGTTTGCATCCTGGACACATACCTAAACTCATTAAGATATTTGGGAACGATGTGGTTCTCCAGTTCGGAGGGGGATGCCATGGCCATCCTCAGGGAACGAGAGCAGGTGCGAGAGCCATTAAGCAAGCTTTAGAGGCTACGCTGAGTGGGCTAAGCCTAAAACGCGCCGCAAGAGAAAACAAGGAACTGAGGATTGCCCTTGATGTATGGTCTAAAGCTTAGAAGTGACTTACTTCATAGCTGCAAGTTGCTTTAGGGCGTTAAAGGCTGCAAGAATGTGATTAAATTTAGTTTTCGTCTTTCCTCTTGACTTTATCCAAATATCTTTGATACCCGCTAACCTAAACAACTTCTTCATTTCATCATCGCAACATAGCCCTAAACCACGTGGGGCAGGAATTAGCGTAACTCTAACACTTCCCGCTTTTCCACTGCACTTAGCAGGTATGCTATGAGGTTCGCCACAACCACATTCCCAGCTACCACATCCACGTGGAACGTAGATCAAATTGAGTTTCGCTTCGTTTGTAGCTTTTTCTATCGCTGTTCCGTGATCGTTAGCCTTGCCCATACCAACGCCAACATGTCCGTTTTCATCTCCCACTATGACGAAAGCACTTATCTTGTATCTCCTCCCAGATCTATGCATCCTCGCTGTTCTTCGCGTTGGTGTTCTTTTTATTCCGCCTCCTTTTCCCGGAGTACCTCCTATCAGAACCAACTCCGATTTGAGATTGGGAATGAGATAATCTACTATCTCTGGTTCCATTATGGGTTTTCCTAGTTTTAGAATCTCATCTATGCTCTTTATCTTTCCTTCCAATACCATTCTTCCTAGTTTCGTCTTAGGGACCCAATCTTTGAGAGCTTCAGGTACGCCTAACTCTTCACGCGTAGCTTGGCTCTCCTCTTCTTCCGGTTTAGTTTCTTCATTCACTTCCGGCATCTTTACCACCAAACTCTTCTATTATTCGTTGCTTCACTTGGTCGAATACTTCGGGCATAGCTTCAGGTAATATGTTTTGCTTTAAATATCCAGAGAACTGTCTCTCATAGAGTTTTCTGTCCTTCTCTTTGAGAAGTTTAGCATAAGCAGCTATATGCTCTCCTCTTATTCGATCTTCACTTGGTATCACCTCAGTACCATGCGGTACCTCTAAGCCAGCATCTACACATCCTTTAACGACAGCATAGATTCTGTTTCCCTTAGTAGATCTTTGTAATCCTATGTCTAACACCGCTTTCCCATATCCTTTCTTTCTAGCAATGAACCCCGCTAAAAGACCAGTTAAATAGGCCGCAGGAGTATTAGCAAAACTATAACCCCACCCGTAATCTCGGAGTTTTTTGGAAAGAACTGTAAAGATGATCTTATCGGATTTTGGATCATACTCCACGAGTTGGACTCTAATGTAGCGATTGCTCTTTCTAACCACTAATCGTGGTAAACCAGATTTTAGTAAAGCTAATCTCTGATGATAATCTGTTTTCTTTTCCCTCCGTCGCTTGAGTTTTCTGAACATAAGACTACACCCCCTTCTCTTTGACCCAGAGCTCGTTCTTATCTATATAAAGCTTGAGATGAGCCTTGGATTTGAATGCGCCACCCTTTACCTTACGATAGAGATCTCTGTAAGTCCGGGATGTTATCTTTCCTTCTTTCTTCAATTTCCTTAAGTACTTTCTCAGTGCCCTAACTCGTTCCATCCAGATTTCTTTCCTACTCTTCCGTGGTCCCTTCCTAGAGCCAGGACCACGTCTTCTTCCCTTCTTCCTTTGCAATTCCTTCTTTCTAGCCCTAGCTCTTGAGGTGCCCTGTATCGGAAGTTTCTTTATGTACCCCTTTTTTATGAGATGTTTGATATCGCTAGCCGTAATAGCTTGTTCTATATCCTTAATCTTGGTAGGATCTATCCAAACCCTGCCTTCTCCACATTTCAGTATCCGCGCAGCAATTCTACGTTGAAGCTTGAGTTTCATATTTTCCACCGTAATTAGGACTTCTTCTCTTCGTTTTTAACTTCGACTTCTTCCTCCTCTTGGGTTGTTTCGAACTTCATCAATTTTTCAGGTTTAGGTGAAATGTAGACCTTGACCCCAATTGTACCAGGTTTTGTCTGGGCTTCTGCGAAGCCGTAAAGTACTCCTATCTGTTCTCCACTTTTTGCAACGAATCCTTCACGAAACCTCTCCTTTCTCGCTTTTTCGCTTCTTAATTTTCCAGAAATTATGATTTCACATCCCTGTGCTCCTGCTTCCATGACCCTTCGTAGGTAATAACGAGCTACCCTTCTATGGTTAATTCCGCGTTCGATCGCACTGGCTATTAACTGTGCTACTATTACTGGGTCGAGCATGGGATTTGCTATCCGTTCAACGTTGATTTGTGGATTTTTTATCCCGAATTTCTCTTCAAGATCTTGTTGGAGTTGTCTGAGATTTTCGCCACCCACTCCAATTACCAACCCAGGATAGAGCGTGTAGATCGTTATCCTAGTCCCAAGTGGAGTTTGTTGAACATCTATTCCACTACACTTAGCCTGAGCAAATAGCTTCTGGATGTATTCTTCTACCCTAAGCATGAGTTTAGCATCCTTGATGAATAGTTTTTCCTTCACTTTTGTCCACCTTTTAATTCGTGTAATAACGCTTTTCTCTTGTTCAATACTTTTATTCCAAGTTCTTCCGCCCGTCTCATGATCTCAAGATATTTCTTCTTGCCAATCGAGGATGCTATAATAGCGACATCCGTAGGTTTGACATTAGCTAGATCCGCTAGACAACGAACGTATACCACATCTCGCAATTCATTGCCCACAAGAACCTTCCCTCTAAGAGCACGTGGAGTTCCGTAACCTACCTTGACACGCTTTCTACCAGCAACCTCTTTTCTTAACTTGCTCTGGCTTCCTCTCGGTCTACGCCACTTCTCACCTAGGCGTTTGAGCCAAAATTGCTGTCGTCTAAACTTGCGCTTCGCCATGGAGATC
>CAZUUD010000008.1:16139-17515 GCA_964623045.1 uncultured archaeon
AAATAGATCCCATCCTGAAACACTCGTTTGTCGTGTTCTCTGTAGATCCTGCAAGCCTGCTCTATTTTATTGGCAGCTTGTCCCACTTTCTCCTTGTCTATCCCTCTTATCACGAGATATTGCTCTCCCACTAATTCCACGTCTACATCTTCTAACTTAACATGAATTGGCTTGCTTCTTCCTTGGAAGTTCTTTATGTAGACGTGGGTCAGGTTGGCCTCCTTCTTTATTTCAACACTTATAGGAAAATGAACATAGTGAATTCGCATAGTGTATCTGAACCCCTTCGTAACCCCTAGAAACATGTTTCTAACATGCGCTGCTATCGTATTCACGTAAGCCACTACTTTCTTTCGTTCTACCTTTGCCGTGATTACCAACTTGGAATCTTCTACCTTTAGATCTACCTTCCTATCGAAAAGCGGAGAAGAGAAATCACGCTCTAATTTACCCTTCGGACCAGTAACTATGACTTTCCTTCCCTCGAGTTTTAGGTCTACTTCCTCGGGAATTTCTACTACTTTTTCCATTTTATCACCAGGGAGATCTAAACTCTTAAAACTATCTTAAAGACAGCATGGGAGAATAAAAATCTTCGTTTCTTCGACTAGCCTAAGTTTGGCTATTTATTCTTTCGTTTGAAAAATAAATCCGATTCGAATGATCTTGGCTGTTAGAACTACGAGTGGTAGGGAAAAGGCCGTAGTCAGCTCTATTTTAGCGAGAGTAAAAACTAAGCAAATTCCGCTCAAAGCGATAGTACAAAGTGATCAGTTGAGGGGATATATATTCATCGAAGCAGAAGATAGCGATGCTATCGAACAAGCGATTCGTGGAATTCCACATATAAGGGGGATAGTAGCAAAAGAGATCACGATAGATGACATAGAACGCTTCATCGTTCCGGAGAAAGAAGTAGTAAAGATAGAGCTGAATGATATAGTAGAGATAGTAGCGGGTCCCTTTAAGGGGGAGCGTGCAAAGGTAACGAGGGTAGATGATCTAAAAGGAGAACTTACGGTCGAACTCTTGGAGGCAGCTATTCCTATTCCAATCACAATTCCTGTAAGCTCGGTAAGGATTTACCAAAAGGCTAAGAAAGAAGAAGGTTAGAGCAGTTCGATCTTGTGCCAAGGCAATTTTCCTTTTCTCTTTCCGAGATAGTCGCTTATTTCTAGTCCAAGTCGCTTAGCTGTTCTCTCTATAGTTTTCAGATCAAGTTTACTATATTCTCTATAGGCCTGAAGAAGGAGTTTTCCTATTTTCTCGTCCCCTCGTGCTATCAGAGCCTGGATCACAGCATTCCTCAATCCTTCTGTAGAGATCTTAGCTTTCATTTCGCGTCGAAGTAGAGCGAATCTTCTTCTTAGTTCCTT
>CAZUUD010000009.1:0-2259 GCA_964623045.1 uncultured archaeon
GTGGGAGCCCCACTACGTCATCTATAGCAATTATGGTGGCTATCCCGATTATTGTCTTGATGAGAATGAAACCTACTGCTCCATGCATGGAATTCAAGAACTTAATCAAGATCTTCGCGAACTGTGTGTATGGAAGTACTTCAATCACACCATTTGGTGGAAATTCGTTAAGATAATAAATCACAATTGTACTGTTAGGAACGTAGATGATTGCTGGAAACCCATCGCGGAAAGCCTCGGACTAAATGTAAGTAAAATAGAGACCTGTGTAGAGAACGAAGCTCTAGAATTGCTCCAAGAAGAACGAAAACTTAACGATCAATACAATGTGAGAGGCTCTCCGACCGTATTCATCAACGATGTGAGATATGAGGGATCTAGGACACCAGAGGCGTACAAACAGGCAATTTGTTCCGGTTTCATTGAACCACCTAGCGAATGTGAACAAAGCCTAGGATCAACCTCCGCTTCGCCCCAGGGAGTCTGTTGATATTTAATTGATATTACTAATTATCCACATGCAAGAAGCTAGATTCTACGTCAAAATAAAGGAAGGTTTAGTGCAATGTAAGCTTTGCCCTAGGAACTGTGTGATAGAAGAGGGAAAGCGTGGATATTGTGGAGTTAGAGAGAACAGAAATGGAAGACTTTACTCTCTAGTCTTCGGTAGGCCATGCAGTATTGCGATAGATCCGATAGAAAAGAAGCCCTTCTATCACTACATTCCTGGTATGACTTCCCTTTCCATAGCTACTGTGGGTTGTAATTTGAGTTGTAAATTCTGTCAGAATTGGGAGATCTCACAAACACCAAAACTTACAGGTGAAATTTATGGGGACGAAATTACGCCAAAAGAGCTAGTGAAACTCGCAGAGGGATATGGCGTAAAGGCTATATCATGGACCTATACCGAGCCAACAATCTTCGTGGAGTACTTCTTAGAAACGGCCAAACTCACGAAAGGAAAGATCAGCCACAATTGGGTCACAAACGGTTTCACATCTCCAGCTGTTGCAAAGGAAGTGAGCAAATACATAGATGCGGCAAACATAGATTATAAGGGAAATGATGAATTCTATCGCTCAATTTGCGATGCATGGCTAGAACCAATTCGCAAAGTCATGAAGATCTATAAGCGGGCAGGGGTCTGGATTGAGATAACTAACCTTTTGATACCTGGCTATAATGATAGTGAAGATATTATAAGAGAAATGGTGGAATGGATAAGAGATAATCTTGGTCGAGAAGTGCCACTTCACTTTTCAGCCTATTATCCTGCTTATAAATTCACAGCCCCTCCGACACCCGTAGAAACACTGGAGAAGGCAGCAAGGATAGCAGACGAGTATTTGGATTTCGTTTACCTAGGAAATGTTAGGCACGAACGAGAGAATACTTTCTGTCCCAACTGCAAAGAGCTATTGATAGAAAGAGTCGGGTTTAGTGTTAGAAGGTTTAACTTGGAGAGAAAAGGAGGGAAATTTTTCTGCCCTAATTGTGGAAGAAAAATTCCGATTGCTGGGGCTAAATTCATGGAGCGATGAATCGCTTCAGTTTAGGAATAGCTAGTTTGTATATGTTCTCCACAACAACCGAAGGTTCTTCGTTTGCATCCACGTAACGCACGTGAAATTCTCGTCTTAGTGATGTAGGCAAATTATAATAAACTCTCACCTGTCTCAGTACATGCTGCTTAGTTTCGAATTTATCGAATTCTCTTCGCTCGAGCTTAATTCGTTTTAAGAGTTCAGACTCTTTCACTTTGAGGATTATGGTTAGATTTGGTCTCGTTTTACAGAACGCATTTATCTTCCTTAACCACTTCAGATCTACATCTCCTATGATACCTTGGTAGATGTAAGTAGAAAGCAAAGATCTCTCCATCACTACTAAGTACTTCTTTTTGCTTTCCAACATCGGCTTGATCAATACGTGGTAGTGATGCAAGTGATCTAGTGCGTAGGCCAGAGAAAAAACGTGCGGATCTATCTTAATCTTAACACTCCTTAGAATCTTCGGTACTATGCCAGTTATAGTGTCACTAGGAAGGGAAGTTCGCTTTATCACCACGCTCTTCCCCAACTCTCTTCTCAGTTTTTCCACAAGTAGATTAGAAATAGTGGTCTTCCCGCTAAAATCTGGACCATCGACACTAATTATGAAAACCGACATGGCTATCACGAGTGAATTCTGCTACATGGACCGGCCGGGATTCGAACCCGGAACCTCTGCCTCGCCAAGGCAGCGTCCTTCCATTAG
>CAZUUD010000009.1:2269-15981 GCA_964623045.1 uncultured archaeon
AGACGACCGGCCCTCTTTCTTAGTTAATCATACTTTCCTTTTATCACTTATCAACGAAAGCCATCCTAACCAAAATATCACTAACAAGACTAGAGAAAACAAGCTGAAGAATAAATCATGAGCAATGGGGAAAACTTCTACTCCATACTCTGCTACGACGAGGAATATGAGGACTATTCTTAACAGATTCCCTGTGTAGATCAGGGGAAGAAACAGAAAACTCATCATTTTCTTCTTTACCGATACAGGTGTAGCCCAACATAATGCTAAGAAAGCTAGAATGAGTTTTATACCTAGGCATTCTCTTCCAATGATAGCGGCAAATGTTGGTGAATTCAAACTAATCATGTTTCCCTCAATGCTAACGTTCAACCCTACCATAGAGAGAAGATTTGCTATTAATCTAGCAGTTAATACCTCAAACCTTCCTAAAGGTAGGTTTAAAGAGGTGTAGAGATAGAGGAAAATGGAAAAGAGATTGAAAATGAGGAGGAAACGCAGTAAGGGGAAAAGTCGATGGGATCTGATACGGTGAAGAAAATCGTTCTCTTTCATACGAACTCACGTCTAACTCTCCTTATCCCTTCCTTTATGTTAGGAACCTCGCGTCTTATTATGAGTTTCTTTACTTCTTCACTTAGTGGCGAATCTACAAGTCTATCGATTTTAGAAAAGAGGCGTCCATATTTTCTGAAGGCATAAATAGCGCTGGCTAGCGCATCTCTCTCATGATCATTTCTTACCTTCACTTCTTTGGCGAAGCTCTTCACCAACTTATCCTTCCTACTGCAGCTTAAACTCCTAGAAGGATAAATCAGCTTAGCATTAAAGGTAGATGCCAGTTTTTTTGCCAGTTTGGTTGGGGGAGAGACATCACAAGCTACTATCATAGGAGTTCCGTATTCGAGGATTACATCCAACAATTTTGATCTCGAAAGATTAGACCAACTTCGTAGTACCAGTAAATTCCCGTCTAAAGATAGAATAGCGAGTGAGCAACTTCGCCCTGAATCTATTCCAACTATGGTCCTCATCCAATTTCTAATTTGGATCTAATGATTTTAGTATTAACGCAATCCCTTGATTGCTATCTTCTTCCCCCATTTCCAAATCAAGACCTCCCTCCCTTCCTCTATTTTATCCTTAAATTCCTCAGGTATCGGGGCTTCAAACACTTCGTAACTCTCCAAATCCATAAGTTGCGCTATTCCATTACTTATACTCAATACTTGGGCCGATTTTTTCTCTATTATTGGCACCTCTATTCTGTAATCTCCTGGTTTCACGAGACTTCGCTTGATATTATCGAATATTCCAACAGCTTCTATCCTTGCTTTGGCTTCTCCATGCTTCCCGGGCTTGGAGACGCTGAGATTTGTTACTACACAGGGTTCACCATCTAAAAGAACATAGGTTCCAGGTCTGCATTTCTTTATCTCCTCAAGTTTTGTCTCTCCACTCACAGTCCCACCTAAACTTTGAGATTGAAGATTATAGATAGAGTACTTATAAAATTAATGAGAGAACTAAGAGAATGCGCGCGATCGTTTGTATTCCCAAAGAGAAGGAAAGGCTGGCAGAGGAGCTCCTGAAGAAAGATGAGAAACTGAGTAAGCTAAGTATTACGATAAGAAGCGCAACATCTCTCGATCTAGAAGGTGAAGATTTCTTCTTTCTCTTAGAAGGAGACGAAACTCTTATTGAGGAAGCTAAGAAAAAACTTGCGGAGTTAGTAAAGGAAATACCTGTAGATCTAAAAGAGAAGATCGTGAAAAGGATCGAAGAACAAGAGGAAAGATCCATAGCTGGTCTGGGCTCGCTTATGCAATGATCTTTGGAATACAACGAATGAGACTTTTCTCGATTTCGAACTTCACAGGCAAGAATCGCTCAGCAACCCAAATATTAGTTCGTGTATGCATACTAACTTCGCTTACGGTTAACTCCGTAGGTCTCTTGTTATCTAGAGCAGAAATAGCTAAGAATGGCACGAGATGGTCCCCTGCGTGCACATCTACACATGCACCACTTTGGATTTCGTGAAGTAATTTCCTAGCAGCTTCTTCTCCTACAGCTTCTGCTGATTTTCTAGGTTCTCCAAGCGCATCAGCTCCTATTAGGGTGTTTCGGAACCTTGCCACTAGCTCTATTCCACAACCTGAGGAAATGGAGTCCACATAGCTCATGTCGATCCGTGGATCTATTCCTAGTTCATCGAGGAGAATTTTCCTAGTTTTGTTAATTATCCGCTCTACTACATTTCTCTTCTTCAGGTCTTTGCTAGCATGAGCTATCCCGGAGATCTCTAATAATCTTCCTCTTTCTGTGAGTTCAATTCTCTTGAGCTTTGATGGTGTGAAATGGGCTTCAACTCTTGCTCCACCCTTTGGGTAATAACCGTATCTCAATATCTTGAATGAAGTCTCATACCCAACTTGTTTGAGAAGTGGTGAGATCACTAAAATCAAGTAATTCACAGGAGGCGCCCATTTACCTGCTACAGCTCCACCGTGCACACAGACATCTACAGGTTCTGCTGCCCGAATAGCCGCAACCATAACTCCTTGTAGGGCCAATGCTATTGACCCAGCAGTAGAAATAGAAGCTTCTACACTACCTCCCCGGTTCTTTCTAGGAATGAATTCTAATTCCTCACTCCCTATCTCATTTCCCTTGACATCAGCATTAGAGATCTTTCTAAGTATCTCTATTGCCTCAACGTGTTGAGTCTTGAGACCTGGCGGCCTTCGCTTTGCCCTTATTTTCACTATTCGAATAGGCTTACCAGTGAGGGCAGCAAGTGCTACCGAAGTTCTCACTATTTGACCTCCTCCTTCACCCCAACTTCCATCGATTGTTAACATGCTATAGAGAAGCTATCACAACTTAAGTTCTTCACCCTCCTTTGGTGCCAATGTAGTTATACCATAACGTTCCTCTATTTCCTTTGCGAATTCTTCACACTTATCTCCATGAACACACACTACTAGAGAAGGTTCGAGTCGCTCCACTAACTCAAATAACTCATTCCTCCCAGCATGAGAACTAAAATCAAATCTTCTTATTCTACAGTTGACTTCCCAAGTTTCATCATTCCTATAAATTCCGGTTTCAAGAACACTTCTGCCAGGCGTTCCCTCCACCTGAAAACCAACGAATGCGAGCAACGACTCTCTCTTATCTTTGATTCGTTTCAAATAGTAAAGGACAGGGCCACCATTTAGCATACCGCTAGTGGATATCACTATTGGTTTTCGTTTTAACACACGCTTTCTTTCCCTTTGATTTTTCACACGTTTAATACTTCCATATACCTTTCTAAGCTCCTTGGGGGCCAGAAGAAAAGAAGGATTCCTTAACATGATCTCCGTAGCTTCCTTAGCCATCCCATCTAAGGCTATGTAACTCTTATAATCCTTCAACACCAACAGCAGTTCTTGTGCTCTCGCTACTGCAAAGCTCGGGATCAATACTACTTCTCCCTGATTGATCGTGGCATCTATCTCCTCTTTCAGTCTCTTTTCTTCTCTTCGTCTCTCTGGATGGTCCTTATCGCCATAGGTACATTCCATGATAAGCACATCCACTTTTCCTTTCGTTAGCTTTGCCCCACTGGTTAATCTTTGTGATCTTAACTTGATATCACCAGTATAAACGATGCGTTTTCTATCACTCGTTATTTCTATGTATGCAGATCCCGGTATATGACCAGAAGGATGTAATACGAATTTCATCCCATGAAGGAAAATGGGATTTTCATAGATTATTGGATAGGAAGCTCTTATGACCTGTGCTACATCATCCTTATCGAACTTAGGTTCCATTCCCTTACGTTTCATGACCTTCACAAAGTCCCTTAAGAGAAGTTCCATGAGATCTATCGTTACCTTAGTAGCCATCACTGCGGGTGTGGAGTGGTGGAATAAGACAGGGATAGCACCGGAGTGATCCAAATGAGCGTGAGTAGGAAAGACTACTTCAACATCCCTTACTTCTTCAGGGAACTCAGACGGCTCTGGTTGTAACTTCACACCATAATCGAGAAGAATTCTATGGTCATTCTTCTCCAGAAGTAACGCACTCTTACCTACTTCTCTACATCCACCTAAAAAAGTTATTTTCATTTCACTTCAACCTCTACTTCCTTCACCCCTTCAATTCCCTTAACACTTTGTCTCATTTTTTCCACTAAGTAATTCACCAATGGACAGAAAGGAACCGTTGGGGAGAACGAGATTCTCACTACCTCTTCCTCGATCTCAACACGCTTCACCAGGCCCATTTTCACTATATCTATGCCTGTCTCGGGATCTATGACTTTCTTCAAAGCCTTCATGACATCCGCCTTCTTGACCATGGATCATCAGTGTTTCTTCCTAACGTTTTTAACCTTCTCTATGGCAACTGCTACTAGCTTGTAATTTGGGGTGAAACATCTAGGGTCGAAGCGAAGCGGAAATAACTTGTTAACTAGCAAGCGTTCGAAATGAAAATGCATAGCCACGGTTCCTTTAGGAACCACATTGTCTATTCTTGCTCTCACAATTACACTACCAACCTCACTCTTCACCCTAATAAGATCTCCATCCTTTAGCTTGAGCTCCCTAGCATCGTAGGGAGATACGTAGCATACCTCCTGATCTCCGGATAGCTTTCTAAGCGTCTTCGACTTAGAGGTCAATTCCCCCGTGAGGAACTGGAACTTCGACCTAAAAGTTGTGAGAAGGAACGGATACTTCCTACTTCTCACTTCTTCTATTCCTTTGAATTCGGTAGGCACGAATTTTCTAAACTTTACCTTCTTATCGGCAAATTGATCAATACCCTTGTAGAGTTTTTCCACGTCTACTGATCTATAAGCCGGCACTATTCGCGTTATCTCTTTCGTCACATCTTTGCTAGTTCTGTAAGGAAAGAACTTTCCATAACCCATGGATTTAGCAATAGCTTTAGCAATCTCCCATTCCTGCCTAGAACTACCAAGGGGTCTCAGTACTCGAGAAACCAATCTGACTCGTCTTTCACCATTGGTTATCGTACCCTGTCTTTCGATCAAGGTGGGTGTGGGAAGTATTACGTCTGCGAATCGTGAGGTGAGGTTGAAATGTGACTCCATCTGAATGAGAAAGATATTTTGAAGATTTTCGTGAACCCTCTCGAGATAAGGTAGAGATTGTGCAGGGTTAAACCCTGAGATAAATGCGGCTGATACAGGTGACATTATCAAAGCTTCTAGCATGTTCTTTCCCTTAAGCTCGGGAAGCTCTATTCCATATGCTTGCTCGAAGAAAGAGGAATTCAAGTCAGGAGAACAAAGCATATCTCCACATCCTTGGACATTGATCTCACCCCTACAGCTAAGTATCTTTCCGTTCTTCAAGAGAAGGAGATTCAAGAGAGCACTCACGCTTTCAACAGCATCCACGTGTTGAGTTATACCCATTCCATGAATAGCGCCTAACTGGCGGGATTTCGCTATGATCCTCGCAGCCTGTAAAATTTCATTTGATTTCAATCCTGTTACTTTCGATACTCTATGGAGTGAGATCTTACTAACAGATCTTTTTAACTCTTCGAACCCCTCAATAGAGCTAGAATCATCAACATAAGACTTCGTCCTAATTAGGTATCGAATGAAATAGTTCAATAGTGCTAGATGCGATCCAGGTGCTATCAGAAGTGACAGGGTTGCAAACTGCATTATCTCGTTGCGGATCGGACTAACCGCTATTATTTCTGCTCCCCTTTCTTTTGCATCTACGATCCTATTAAAGAGTACAGGATAATTGCTAGGAGGATTCGAACCAATAATCAGAAGACAGTCCACGTGCCTTATATCGTTAATAGTATAGGGCATTGCAGGCAGTCCTAGCATATTTTGCATAGCGATAAGCGTCGCAGCGTGACATAACCTTCCACAACAACCATCGATGTTATTGGTTTTGTAAACTACTCTGGCTAGTTTCTGGAGCACATAACAATCTTCATTAGTAGTCTTTCCACTAGGAGCAAAGAAGATCTCTGCTGGGGTCAGATCTTTCGTTTGTTTCTTTATGTACCTTAGGACCTCGTCCCATGAGGATTTCCTAAGCTTTCCACCCCTTCGTATCATAGGACGAAGTATTCTTCCTTTATTGTAGACTTCGTGGATAGTCAAACCCTTAATACAAGGCCTACCCTCACTTACGACATCTTGAGGATCCGGCCTGACACCTACTATCTTATTTCCACGAACGTCATAGAGTAATTTACAACCACAACCACAATAGCAACAAACTGAGCGTTTGAGCATATTTTCACTTTAGGTTTTCTTCTCTAAAATTCCTATCTTCTCTAGTAGGAACCACACAGTGAAGAAGAAAAGCACCAAGGTAGCTAGAAGAAGAGCTGTATCCATTTGAAGGGACTTCGTTATCGCTCCCCGGAGGATTCTGTAAGATACGTATAGAGATGCTAGATCTCTTATGAATCCACGAACTCCCATTAAGAAAAATAAATGAAAGGAAAGAAAAAGCTAACCAACGACTAGAAAAGCCCACCAAGGTCTCTGCTCAGCTATTATCTCTTCCCCTACGAACTTCACTACTTTCGGGACTTTCACTGGAATTATGAAGAATAGTCTTCCGGTCTCTATTACTTGAGCTCTTACTGCTGTACGATTTCCTACTTCTTCCACATCCAGATCGGTTACGTTTATCCTCTCGAATTTCTGTTTAAGTCTCGTCGGTAGAATCTCTTTCACGATCTCTCGTGCTAGCAATTGCTGTTTCAACTTCAACTTGGTTCTAGCGTGTTTGATGAGATCGATCCTAGCTTTTCTGTTTCGAATAGCTTCCTTCAGCAATTCTCTGTCTTCTGGATCCTCTAAGAGGGTGTTTACTATTTCGCTTCTAACTACGGGATCTTTTATTACTTCCCTAAGCGTAGCCTTATCCGTCTTTAAAATCCTAAGGATTTCGTTCTTCAATTCCCCTTTCTCTCTCATCAGTTCACGAACGCCTTCTCGGAGTGTCAAATTGCCGAACTTAGGAAGTTTCTGTACTCTTTCTTTAAGTGTCTCGAAGACCTTGGTTAACTTTTTCTCTATTAGCGTTCGTTTTTCTTTCATTCCTAGTGATTGGTTAGACAGAACTTGCTCGATTTCTTCTCTTAGCTCTGCGGTGACGTTCCTAGCATTCAGAATCTCATTGACACAAGTTACGTTCAAAGTAGATTTGTAAGCCTCATAGATCTCGGCGATTTTTTCTTTCAA
The DNA here is from genome assembly GCA_964623045.1 of uncultured archaeon. Classification (GTDB taxonomy): domain Archaea; phylum Aenigmatarchaeota; class Aenigmatarchaeia; order GW2011-AR5; family JAHLMP01; genus CAZUUD01. The sequence goes on from CAZUUD010000009.1 coordinate 9,522, forward strand.
ATCCTTCATCTCTTTTCTGAATTCATCATTAACTTCCTTAAGACGTTCGCTACACTCTTCTTTCACTTCGATTAATTCACTCTCGCTAGTCAAGTTTCTCAATTGGGCTGTACACGTAGCAGTGACATTCCTCACAACTTTGCTATGTTCTGAGATTAACTCTGAGAGCTCATCTGCTAACTCGAATGCCTCTTCTCGAGCATCTTCTGGGAGATCCATACATCTAAGATAAGCTTCCAATACGTCTGCAGGTGGAAGTGAAGATGTGACTTCTCTAAGTCTCGTTCTTACTTGTTTCCTCACGACTTCTCTTACTTCTTTCATGCATTCTTTTACAGCCTCTACGTCTCTTGTCCCTCCTGCTACCTTTTCCTTTACACATGCTCTGAAATCAAGAGCTGTCTCTGAAATTTTCATACAACTATAACTCACTACGCATCCCTTATCGTCTATTAGTGCTTTCGGATAATACCCTTCTGGACAATGCGGCACGGTCACAAGTGGGCATTTCGGTACTGGAAGAACTTCTATGATTTTTTGGATACAGTATCGCTTGAGTTCTCCATAGGTTGCATTTGCATTGGCCAAATAAGCTTCAGCGATGCACTTCGCCAATTTTTCTCCAAGTGTTTGTGCTTTCTTCTGTACACCCACTGCAAACTTGCATGCCATTTCTGCTACATCAGCTGGTATACCCCTATCTTGTAGACTAGCTTCACAATTGCTTATATAGGTCTCTACTCTAGGAGTGATCTCTTTTTCTATGATTTCTTCAGCCTTCGCGCTTTTCTCTGTCGGAACTTCGAAAGTTGTGTTGGTTTCGTTTTCAATCACTTTCTTTTCCATTTCCATCGAGGTGTTCGTCGTAATCTTTCCATGCACTTGAGCAAATGCTAAGTTCACGGTAATCGCTACTAGGAGAAGTAGACTCGCGGTTAAGATCTTTCCTCTCATACTTCCTCTAAGTTTTTGTACTTCAGGATTCTTAAAATAGTTTCATTTTAGTCCCTTTCTCTCTCTGATCTTCGCAATAGTAGGATCCTTAAGATCAGCAGGTATTCGTTCGAATGTCACATCAACTAATGAATAGAATCCGCGTCCACCGGTAGCACTCTTCAATGCTGCTTCAAAACCAAACATCTCTGCCACCGGAATCTTAGCTAAGATTACACTAGCCCCAGCCTCACTTTTCATATCTAGTATTTGTCCACGTTTCAGCTGTACGAGATCTATCACGTTACCGATCGTATCTTCTGGTGTATCTATCCTTATGGTTTGGATAGGCTCTAAAAGTGTTGGTTGGGCTTGAAGCATAGCTTGGGATATTGCGAACTTAACAGCAGGAATCACTTGGGCAGGACCACGATGAATAGCATCCTCATGGAGGACTGCATCCATTAACTTGACCTTAACCTTTGCCAAGGGTTCATGAGCAAGTGGACCAACTTCGCAGACCTCTTCGAATGCATCGAGAATCAACTCAATTGTTTCGTTTAAGTACTGCACACCTCTGGTAGCATCCACAAAGACGTTAGTACCTTTGATGTACTTTACATTTCTCGCGTCTTCTTTGTTCATACCAAATTCTACTAACTTCCTCCAGAATTCCTTTTCCTTTACAGGACCTTCGGAAATCTTACCCTCGAGAATAGCTTGGTAAACTCCATCCTCTAATGGTTCTACCATGAGATAGAATTTATTATGCTTGTTTGCAGATTTTCCTTCAACAACAGGAGAGGCAGAGGTTACAGTCTCTCTATAAACTACTATTGGTGGAGAAGAGATCACCTCTAATCCTAATTTTTCCTTAAGCGGTCTCTCTATCTTAGCCTCTATGTGCAACTCTCCTAAACCAGAAACTAAGTATTCTCCTGTCTCTCTATTGATGGAAATCTTTAGCGTTGGATCCTCCTTTGCTACCTGCTGAAGGAAGCCCACCATCTTTTCCAGATCTCTCGGGTCTTTAGGTTCTAGGGCCTTCGTTACTACTGGCTCGAATAGGTGCTTTATTTCCTCAAACGGAGGTATCACATAATCTGCCTCACAGAGGGTCTCACCTGTAAAGGCAGTTGGAATTCCCACAATAGCAGCTATATTTCCGGCTGTTATTTCATCTACTGGTATTCGCTGAATACCCTTGAATATGGCAACTTGTTGGATCCGCTCCTCTTTGCCCTGGGTGACCAAATATACTCGTTGGCCCCGATGAACCTTTCCAGAAAATAGCCTTGCAGTTGCAACTAACCCAACGTGAGGATCTGGAATCATCTTCGTAATAATTGCAGCTAGATGACCACCAGAATCGCAATTAAGCATCTGATTTCCTATTTCACTATTCAGGTCACCTTTCCAGATCTTCTCTAGTCTATATTTTTGTGCCTCGACAGGTGATGGGAGGTGAGTGATTATCATGTCCAAAACAACTTTATGAAGGGGCGCGAGCTTGGCAAGCTCATCTTGGCGACCTTCGTTCACATAATTTATTATGTCCTTGAAGGTTATTCCAGTCTCTTCCATAAATGGTAAGGAAATTGCCCACCTTTGGTAAGCACTTCCAAACGCTACTCTTCCATCAGCAACGCTCACTATCCAATCCTTCGCAAATTGCGGTTCGGCATACTTCATTATGAGAGCATTCACATCTCTTATGATAGCTTCAAACCTTTCCTGCATCTTCTGTGGAGTGAGTTTCAGTTCCCGTATCATCCTATCCACCTTGTTTATGAAGAGAACGGGCTTCACTCGCTCCCTCAAAGCCTGTCTGAACACAGTCTCGGTCTGAGGCATTACTCCTTCGACAGCACACACAAGGACTATAGTACCATCGACTGCACGCATAGCACGGGTGACATCACCTCCAAAGTCGACGTGGCCAGGAGTATCTACTAAATTAATGAGGTAATCTTTTCCTTTGTATTCATGGATCATGCTTACGTTTGCCCCATAGATCGTGAGCTCACGTTTTCTCTCCTGTTCATCGAACCAAGTGAACATAACTTTACCAGCTAATTCTTCGGCTATCATTCCAGCTCCTGCCATGAGGTTATCAGTGAGGGTTGTTTTTCCATGGTGAACATGCGAACTAGTAGCAACATTCCTAATTCTAGTAGGATCCTTCATCACCTCCTTGATGCGTTCTAGCATGTCCTTCTTTGCCATAATCTACCACCGAGATGATAACTTAAAGTAGTTGGACCAAAGCCTTTTAATCCTAAATTTTACTGCTTTTTTCTCTTCCAACTCTTCTTAGTAGGACAGTTCACATCCAAACACATCCTAAATGGTCTTTTTCCCTTTCTCCTCACAAGGACTATCGGCGTTTTGCAAACTTCACAAATCTTACCTGTTGGCACTATCTCTCCTGAGCGAGGTAGTGGAGCCGAGAACTTACATCCCTTGCTGTAGTTCTCGCAACCTACGAAGCGAGTTCCACGCTTACGCATACGATAGATTCTCAGTTTCCCTCCACAAAGAGGGCAGGTTCCAATTTCATTCAGCTTCCTTTCCGATTCCTTTAGCGCCTTGCACAAAGCTTTTCCTATTTCTTTCTCCTTCTTCTTAAATTCCTTGCTTAGGATAATTACGATCTTCTTCGTTTGCTCTAGAACGTCTTCTCTTTTTCTTTTTCCCTGTAAAATCGAATCACAAGCTTCTTCTAAGTCTCGCGTGAGTTTTTCAGAAATGAGTGGTGGTAGATGTCGTTCGAGTATTGAAACCAAGTCCATACCGAATTTAGTGACTTCTATACTCTTTCCAATGATATAGCCACGATCATAGAGAATCTGAAGAATTTGGGGTCTCGTAGCTTTGGTACCTAATCCTCTAGCTTCCATCTCCTTTAATATGGAGCCTTGGGTATAGCGCTTCGGCGGAGTAGTGAACTTCTCGAGGACGTGAAGCTTAATTATCTTAACCTGATCTCCCGTTTCGACCTTTGGAAGTATAACTTCTTCTCTTTCAGCATATTTCCCATAGAATTCCATCCAACCCGGACTAATGGTTCGCGAGCCTGTTAACTTAAAGAGTTCTCCAGCCACACTTATAGAAATAGAAATGGACTCTCTTACAGCAGGCGATGCAAAACATGCTAGAAAGCGACGAACGATAAGATCGTAGATGTTTTTCTGTCTCTTGCCAAGAGATTTGGGTATTTCAGTAGTAGGATAGATAGCGGGGTGGGCAGGATCATCTTTCTTACCGTCATTAGGTTTAAGCTTAGGTTGGGTAAGAAGTTTTTCTACTAACTTTCCATAAGGACTTTTCCTTAATCCTAGAAGTACACTCTCATAGTTTATCTTGCTTAACTTCTGAGAACCCGTTCTAGGATAGGATATGTATCCTCGCTGATAGAGATCTTCAGCAATTCTCATAGTGAGGGTAGGAGAATAACCAAAATACCTGTAAGCGTCTGCAAGGAAGGTAGTAGTATCATAAGGTTTTGGAGGTGCTACGCGGAGCTTGCGGGACTTTATGGTTTTTATCACAGCCGTAGAGGAAGCATCAATTTTGCTCCTCAATTTGTTCACAGTAGTGCTTGACCACAGTTTCTCCTTAGCGTATTTGGCTTTGAAGCTTTTACCTCCTATCTCTATTTCGAGGAGAAGTTGCCAATATCGTTTTGGTTTGAATCTGGATATTTCTCTTTCTCTATCTACGAGAAGCTTAAGAGTAGGACCTTGGACTCTTCCGGTAGATACTATCGCAAACCTATCACCAAAGTTCTTCAAAGCATTGGTGAGAGCGCGAGTGAAGTTTATGCCAAAAAACCAATCCACATAATGACGTGTGTAACCTGCTTCAACTAAGTTGAAATCTATTTCACCCAAATTTCGAAAACTTTCTTCTAATTCCTGTTTCGTAAGCGTGGAGAAACGCATTCGTCTTACAGGTTTGTCATCACAGAAGTACTTAACGATGTTGTATCCTATGACTTCTCCTTCTTCATCATAATCAGTAGCAACTACGACTTCAGATGCTCCACTGGCTAGCTCTTTAAGAAGAGAATAATACTTCTTAGAGAAGAGTGATTTCTTACTTGCTCTAAAAGTAGGCACCCAATCTACATCGAAACAGGGATAGTTCCATCCACTCGAGATTTGTTTGAGTGTAAAGAGATGACCTGCTGCGGGTGCTATGAGGATACGCCTACCATCTTTTGATATCTCATAGTACTTTACTCCGTTTTTTTCGTGAACTTTCCGCTTGCTTCCACCTAATGCCTTAGCTATGGTAGCTGCAGCAGTTGGTTTTTCCGTTATTATGAGCATGTAACCCTGTCTCATCCTCTCATCCTGCTAATAAAGAGCAAAAATAAAATCTCTAGTCTAAGAGCTACTCTATAAAAACATCTCCTTGATCTTCTTTACAACGAAATCTATCACTTTCTCGTCCAATGGAACAGCAAAGTTCGATTTATATCTCTTCTTTCCGTCTCTGGTGTAGAACCCACGTGAAAGCGAAATGAACTCGTTAGACCCTTCTTTGCTTGTTGCTCTTTTTCTCGAAACTTCTAAGAATTTGTTCCTTCCAAATCTTATCTCTTCTGACTTCAAAACCTCAAAATATACCATTCCTTCCGCCTCTGAGTAGTTTAATATTAAAGTGAAAACTTTTAAGCAGATTTTTACCTTGACGGAAAGTATTTAAATGTTTGTATAATTGTACAACTATGCAAACAAAGAAATTGAGTAAGTTGTTTAAAGCTCTGGGATCTGAAACTAGGTTAAAGATTCTATCCACTGTATTGAAAGCTCCCAGGTGCGGAAAAGATCTAGCTGATATATTTGGAAAAGATGCGTCTACCATTTCCAGACATGTGAGGGAATTAATGGACGTGGGTCTGATAGACGTAGTTAGACGTGGAAGGGAAGTGTGCGTGGTAATTCCAAAAAGGAAATTGCTAAAGCGTTTGCTAGAAATAGCTTCCAAGTTCGGGTGATGATATGTTTGAAAATGCGATTAGTATAATAGAGGAGGTAGCGAGGTTACTTAGGCTAGATGAGGTAACTAAGAAATATCTGTTGACACCTAAGCGAGTAGTTGGAATTAACTTTCCCGTGAGAATGGATTCAGGAAAGGTTCAGAGATTTGAGGGATACAGGGTTTTATTTAACGATGCTCTAGGTCCGGGAAAGGGAGGTATAAGATTTTCGGAAAACGTTACTGAGGATGAGGTAAAATCACTAGCATTTCTCATGACGATAAAGAATGCATTGATGGATCTTCCTTATGGAGGGGCTAAGGGAGGTGTTAGGTGTAACCCCAAACTACTCTCTCCAACTGAGTTGGAGCGTGTTGCGAGAGAATACGTTCGGGCGTTTCATAGTTTCATAGGAGAGGACATAGATATTCCAGCACCAGATCTAGGAACGGATTCCAAAGTGATGGCATGGATGACAGATGAGTTTATCAAAATCACAAATAGATACGCATTTGGAACCTTCACTGGCAAACCTCTTTC
>CAZUUD010000010.1:0-10551 GCA_964623045.1 uncultured archaeon
TTCCATGGGTTGTACATATATCCAGGAGTTCTCTTGCTTCTCTTGGTGAGATTCCTGCACATTGGAAGTAGATCTTTTTGTGTCGATAAATTCTACCCGCTCTTTTTACGATCGCTCTTCTTTCATCGAAATCCTGAAATCTCTTCAGAGCTTCTACGAATTCACGAACGTTTGGTCGCTTTCTCACAACAACTATCACTGGTAAAGACGTTTCCCTCGAAAGCGTCTTTATATCTACCAAATTGAAACCAGCAAAACTTATGCCACTCGTCATTACCGCCCTGAGTTGTGGTTTGTGTCGTGTATGATTTAGTAATTCTATCAATTTTTCCGTTACATCCAAGCCATCATAGGTTATCTGAGTCGAAAGAACACCATCCACATAGCTACCGCCACGAGTGATTATACCAACGAGAAGAACTTTTCTACCGGGAGCTCGTGGAGAAGCAACATCGTCGAACCCTACTACCCGAATCTCCCTTTTGAACATTAAAACTAGGTCCTCAGAAAACTTTAATTTCGCCCTTCCTTCGTTAGTTTCGTTGGAAGGAGGGTAAAGTATTTAAGTAATAGGGGGTAAAGTTTGTGCCAAAGGTGAAAAGGAAATGCATTTTTGCAAGCGGTGTGGAAGCGTGATGCTTCCGGTGAGGAAGGGAAGGAAGGTATATCTAGTCTGTTCCTCCTGTGGCTATACCGAGAAAAAACGAGCGGAGACCAAGTTAACCACTAAACAGAAACAAGAAGGCATTACTGTCATAGAGGAGGACTTCATAAATCTACCGAAAATAGCAAAGATCTGCCCTAAGTGCGGTTTCAAAGAAGCTTACTGGTGGTCGGCCCAAGGTGGCAAGGAAGAGGTCAGTGAAGCACTCTATTACAAGTGCGTGAAGTGTGGTTACGTTTGGAAAGAAGAGTAGTGTTACAGTTCTACATCCTTAGCTATGAGTCTCCATCTTTTACCATCGAAATCCACTACTCTTTTTTCCCTCAGCTCTCTCAAATACCAACCTATTCTTAACCCACTTTCCAATCCCAATTCTCTTGCGATTTGTTTCGCCTTAAGGCCGTAAGGATGTTTTCTTAGGATTCTCACTATACTCTCACCGAGATCTTTCAGATCTACTCGAACGCTAAGAGAATAATCAAAGGTTCCCAACAAAGTTTCCTTTTTTCTTGATCTTTCAATCTTACTTCGGGGCTCTCGCTCGTATTTTTGTTCATCCTTTCTAGAAAGAGCCTTCTTGGACTTTAGTTTTCGAATTCGATCTTCCACATACTCCACAGAAATATCTAACCTTCTCACTTCGGATCCAGGGATCGGTCGATTCCTTGCTACATAATACCACACCCTATTATGAATCTCGTTATCGAGAAATGATCGCAGATTAGTTATCTCCGGGTCGTTTACGACTCTCTCATATTCTCTTAATCTCTCTAAGAGAGTTTCCGCCTTTTCTATGATAGGAATGCTTGCCTTCAGTGCCCTATATCGCTTTAGAATCACCTCTTCCATTTAGGTCTTTAAGTACGAATTTATTATAACTTATCGGTGCTAACGTAGTTAAAAATAGAAAGAGGCCTTGGTTTCCCAAATAAAAGGAACTTAAGAGTTACTACTATTTGGCGATTGTATGTACGTGTCACTCGTAAGAGAAGCTCTGTTGGTAGCTAGAAAGAAGTCAGAGAAGAAAAGAGATAGGATACTAGATTATACTCTCTCGCGATTATCGTGATCTTTTACCTGAATTCAGACCAGATGGAGGATTTAATCCTGTTTCAAAAACAGCATACTATGAAATGCGAAGAAGTCAATAAAATTTTACTTTGAGCTATCGTTTTTGGATAGTTTCAGTTTGTAGAAATCTATTGCATTCTTCGTAGTTATCTCATCTACTTCTTCTGGTGAGAGTCCCTTGATTTCTGCAATCTTCTCTACAACAATCGCGACATTAAGTGGTGTTCCCCTTTCACCATCACCAAACCAAGGTGAATCTGTTTCGGTAAGTATGTGCTCGAGTGGACAGTTCTGCGCTAATTTTCTGTGCTTCTTCGATCGCTTGATTATGGGCCCTATAGAAATCAGCCAACCATTTTCTATTACACGATTCAACGAGGAAAGATCGCCGAAAAGATGCATGAGTACATGTTTGCAATTATAGCTCTCAAGTTCTTCTATTGCTTCTTTGAAGGCGTCTCGGGCATGGATCACAAGGGGTAAGCGTAGCTTCTCCGCAAGTTCTATGAATTTTCTAAAGATCTCGAACTGTACCTTTCTCTTCTCGGTTTCAGTAACCCAGTAAAAGTCTAGACCCACTTCGCCTATAGCTACCAGCTTAGTTCTAGCAGCTCGTAATGTTGTTATGAAACTCTCCACTTCCTCAGCTTCGAACTCGTGCGCATATTCAGGATGTAGTCCGGCTGTGAGAAAGATGAATCCCTCATACTTCTCTACTAAGCTCAAACTAAGATCCCAATCTTCAGGATGACAACAACATGTGACGACCGCATCTAATTTACCTTTCCATTCCTCAATGAGCTTATCTCTATCTTCATTGAACTCCTTTTGTTCGAGATGGCAATGTGCATCTATCATGGCCAAATTCTCTCTTCCTTAAATAAATCTCTTAAGAGATAATTCCGAACATGGAGCAAATAGAGCAACTTATTAAGCAGCGGAACCTGAAGCCCAGTGACTGTGTCTATCATACTTATAGGACGATAGAAACTAAGGACGGTAAAAAAGGAAAAGTCCGTGTGCTCGTGATTAAAGGCGAAACTGATGCTCATGTAGAATATCTTTGTCCACAATGTAAGTACCATAGTTATTTAGTTCTTCCATGGAAGAGGCCCTTCTCGTTTAAATGTGAAAAATGCGGGTTTAGAATACGCGTTCCGAGACTGAGAGACGAAATAAAGAGAAAGAGAAAAGAAGGTTAGGAGAATACCTTCTGGAGTTTTGGTACTACTTCCTTCTTTCTCGACATCACACTCTCCAAGTACACCTCGTTTCCTTCTACTTTCTTTCCGAATGCTTCCTCGACTTTCTCTATCTGGCCTACGCAGAGTAATCTCGTATCTCCTTTGATGATGTTCGTTGCCATCAGCGCAAGCAACGTGAATCCTTTCTCTTTCCTAAGACTTTCCATGGCCTTAATGAGTTCTTCTTTTCTTGACTCTACTTCTTCAAAATCCACGAGCTCTACTTGGCCTATTCCTACCTTACCTTTTGGAAAATCAAATTCCTTAAAGTCCTCAATTATAACCTCACGAGCGCTCTTATTTGCCATGCTGGCTTTCCTTCGTTTTAGTTCTATTCCAAAGTGCTCTAAGTCCTCTATTCTAGCTATTTCGGCTAGTTTTTCGGCTAGCTTCTTATCTGTTTCAGTTGTGGTAGAGGATCTCAACACTACGGTATCACTCAGGATCGCTCCAAGTAATGCCAATGCCAGCTCCTTGCTTATCTCGATCCCTTCTCTCAAGTAGAGTTTAGTTATTATAGTTGCTGTCGATCCTAGTGGCTCTGTTAGGACGTAAATTGGGACTGGATAGGAGAAGTTCAATTTGTGATGATCTACTATCTCTAGTATTTCAGCATTCTCAATTCCCTTGCACCCTTGGGAGAACTCGTTATGATCTACGAGTATCACCCTTTTACCACTAAGATCTTCTACTAATTCTGGTTCGTCTAAATTCGCAAGTTTAAGGACGTACTTCGTTTCTTCATTGAGCTCACCGCACCTTCCTGCTACGTAGCTACCTCCTTCAAGTCCCACTTTCAACCTGGCATATGCTATTGCTGAAACTATGGAGTCGGTATCAGGATTGGTATGACCTATTACGATTACCTCTGCCATTAGTAGCTATTACCTGATGAATGGATTTTTAAGTATCGGTTCGAAGTAGTTGATCATATTTTCCTTCTTCTATTTCACGAAGGACCTCTTTAGGAGATTTCCCATCAACCAATACGCCGCAACTTAGGCAAGTCCCTAGTACTTGCTTAACACGGGCTTTGAGATCTCCTGCCATCTCCTTCTCTTTGAGTTTCGCAATCTTTATCACCTGCTCCATGCTCAAACTTCCAACTGGTTCTGGTCTTTTTCCCTTCTCTCCCTTTCCTAGACCAGCTAGTTTTTCTACACCAAGCTCGCGTTTTATGAGTTGGGATGTAGGAGGAGTTCCCACTTCTATTTGGAACTCCTTAGTCCGCTCATCCACCTTTATCTTTACCGGGACTTGTAATCCCTTAAATTCTTTGGTGGCCTCGTTGATGGCAGCTATTACCTTTCCAACATTCAATTTCAATTGGGCAAGTTGCGGACCCAAAGGTGGCGCTGCCGTGGCATTGCCTCCCTCCACTAAGGCAGTGATCGTTTTCATACTCTTATCGTGTTTCTAAAATGGTTTAATGCTTTTCCTTTAGATTTAGTTCATGCGGACGCCCCGCTGCCCTATTTGCGGTAATCCTCTAGTGAAGATAGGGACAGAGTACATCTGTCTCGTTTGTGATCCGCTTGAGGAGTACTACTAGTAGCTTCTCTTTTTCTTCTTCAATTGTCTTTCCAATTTACTACAAACTTTCTTCACACATTGAATGAATTTCCAGTCTACTGCGCGGGCATAGAAACGCTGTCCATCAGAACTTATACTGGCGTGAATCGAATACTTTACTCTGCCTTCCCTATCGTAGATATCTAAATGTGCAATCAATCTTGGACGGGTCTTCCATACTCTCGAGAACTTATCCATGGTTCGCGTAATTATTTGCCTTGCTAGCTCTAGAAAGTTCTCTGGTATTTCGTCAAAACCTATCAACTGATAGTCTACGTTTCTCCTTTCGAAGAAGTAGGCAGAGATTACTTGCTTAGGTGTTAAAATTCCTATCGGTCTGTTCTCCTCATCTACGAACACTACATCGCCGTATTTTCTTAAACCACTTAGTATCTCATTGATACCTGCCTGAAAAGGTAACGATGAGGTTGGTCTTAGAAAACTTCTTACTTTCACTTGTTCCAATCCACTCTTCTCTCCTCCCCTAAATCCAACTCTCATCGATTCCTTTGGCTTAAACACGGAAGCTATGGTAAGAACGTCTAACATTCCCATCAATTTTCTATCGCGATCTATGACTACCAGTCGTGAGATTGATCTTCTCCGCATAGTGGCTACGGCCTTTGCTATCGAATCGCTTGCTCCAATCGTTACGGGTTTAGCTGCATAGCTAGGAAGTTGAATCGGAGGAAGCCGAAGGTTATTGATCACATCAGTTTCGCTCACGATTCCAATTAATTTTCCATTCTCTTCTACAGGAATGGATCTTAGACCACTTTCTATCAGTTTTCTAGCAACTGTCTCTAAATTATCGCTCGGTTTTAACGTAGGTACATACCTCATCAGTCTTCTTACCTTCGTTTGTTCTATTTCCCTAGCGGAAAATATCAGGTCTTTTAGGAAGACCATACCTTTGATTTGTTTTCCATCAACCACTAGAAGTTGATGCACCTTATGGGTCTGCATCTTCGATAATGCTTTCGATAATGGATCCTCTACAGAGATCGTCACCAGCTTCGTGCTCATGAAGTCACGAACCAACATAGAGCCCCGGGAGGGATTTGAACCCTCGGCCTCCCGCTTACAAGGCGGGCGCTCTTCCAGTTGAGCTACCGGGGCCTAACAATAACTTTCAGATCTAAAATTAATAACTTGAGGAAGGGATCACTTCAAGCATGGAAGTATCTCTCCCTTTCCCATTTCGTCACGGCTTTCGTATTTGTTGGTAGCTGATAGAGCCTGAGATAGCCTACGTACTTCTCCCATTCCTCTCTCTTTTCTTCTAAGTATAGTTTCTTACCTTTGGAGCCCAAGATCTGGTCTACTATCTCACTTCTCTCTGCTGCTTCTATTGCTTCTTCCAAGGAAGCAGGCAGTGATTCTATTTTCATTAGCTTCCTCTCCTCTTCATTCATTTCATACACGTTCTCTTGAATTGGGGGTGGAAGTTTCGCTTTAGTTTTTATTCCCTTTAGTCCTGCAAGTAAAATAGCGACAAATGCGAAGTAAGGGTTACCGAGCGGGTCGGGAGATCTAAGTTCTAACCTATTTAGCTTTGATGTGTAGGTGGGAACTCGAACTAAGGTAGATCTATTTCCATAGCCCCAAGTTATATAGACAGGTGCCTCGAATCCAGGAACTAGGCGTTTGAAAGAATTCACGGTGTTGTTTGAGAAGAGGGTGAACCCCCTCACGTGCTTTAGGATTCCCGCTAAGAAACTTCTTGCTTCGCTCGAAAGTTCACCATCTCCCTCGAACAAATTCTTACCATCCCTCCATAGGCTGATGTGACAGTGCATTCCATTTCCGGCAAGATTTTGGAAAGGTTTTGGCATGAATGTAACTTCTATTCCCTGTTGAGAGAAGAATAACTTCACGAAGTACTTGTAAAACATTATGAGGTCTGCCATTTCTAAGAGAGGTTTGTGATTGAGCACCACCTCATGCTGACATTCTCCTACTTCATGGTGCTCTAATCTTACCTCAATGCCGAGATCGATCAGTTTTTCCATCAGTTCATGTTTAAGAGGTTTTACTCTATCTTGGGGGGTTGGCCACATGTATGCCTCGTTACATTGTGGATCTTTGGTTAGAACGTAGAATTCTATTTCTGGTCCGATTAGTAGTTTCTCTTCGAACTCTAACAACGCTCTCTTTGCAACAAAACGAGGATAGTAAGGAAGCGGTTTTTCATCTTTGTATATATCACAAAGCGCGAACCCTATACGCTTACCATTGAACGTGAATATCCTAAGAGTAGTTAAATCGGGAAGTGCTATGAGATCAGAATCCTCTACAGGAGCGAATCTAAGGCTAGAGCCATCGAAACCGAACCCTTCTCGGATAACTAAATCTATTTGACTTCGAGGGATAGAACGCGTTCGTAACCTCCCGTCTAGAGTCACTACTCCCAATTCGAGGAATGATACATCTATTTTAGGCATGATTACCCAATTCCCTAATCTTTTTATCACTTTTTGTCTAAAAATCTAAACATATGACCAGAAAACACGAAAAAATAAAAACAAATGTAAGAACAAGAAGAAAAAGTCCCGCTTTCACCGAACATTCGTTAGACGAAACCGATCTCAAAATCCTCAAGTTCCTTACCACAAATGCACGGGCGTCTTTTAGAGAGATTGCTAACTCAGTAGGGATAGCCCCAGCGACAGCAATAGAGAGAATAAGGAAGTTAGAAGAGCTAGGTGTGATTCGAGGATTTACAGCACTTCTAGATCATGAGAAGCTTGGTTATAAACTCTCAGTAGCTATAGAGCTTGTGGTAAGAAAAGGTAGATTACTAGAAGTGGAGAAGAAGATAGCTTGCCATCCAAATGTCTGTGCAGTTTACGATATCACTGGCGAGACCGATGCGTTAATAATAGCTAAGTTCAAGACACGAGAGGAACTCGATACCTTCGTGAAATCCCTCTTACGTATCCCGCTAGTAGAGCGCACTAATACCCATCTCATCTTGAATACAGTGAAAGAGAATTTTACTCTTATCTAATAGGAATTATACTTCATGCAGGCTCCCAGGAGAAAGGGAGAGATGTTACTGAAATTTGGAAGAGTTAAGCTAGACATGAGACGGGCTTCTAGGTGGTACTTCACAGTTAGGGGAGAACATGAAAACTACAGTGTGATAATAGATGAAGAGAGTGGCTATGAGAGTTGTACTTGTAGGTATTGGACAGTGAAGCAACGAAGGTGCTCCCACATTTGGGCAGCGATCCTTTACATCAAACGGGTGAAGTCCCTTTTGAGAAGTTCCTAGCTCACTTGTACTTCACCAATGGAGCCTTTCCTTCGCAAATATCTCGTGTGGTTGCCTCGTTGCCGGTAAGAGTTCTATAGATATTTCTTATCTCTGTATTCAATGCAGCATCGGAGTACTCATTCATACTTGCTTTGCTACAGGCACAAATTAGGACCTCTACCAAAGCATTGTGGTGTTGAGTCTCATTCAATACAAACCAACAGGCTTTACATCCGTTGATCTCATAACATCTTCTTCCTGTAAGTATACCTAACGAGTAAAGGAAGGTGAAGATACCTACCGAAACGACGAGAAGAATAACCACAACCTTCTTCCACATTTCCATTGATAGATTTTTCTTCCCGAGAATAAAAATCGGTTATCTGTAGCTCTGTTGTTTACCTGCTCTCGGTCCACGAGAGCTTCTACTAGGTTTATGGGGTTCTGTTCTTCGCGAATCAAAGACCAAGAGATGTCGGTCGAATTGGAGGAATTTGGACTTAAGCTCTGGCTCTGCCTCAGCTAACGCTCTACAAATGGCAGCTCTAACCGCATCTGCCTGACCAAAGATACCACCTCCCTTGACGTTTACATCGATATCGTATTTCTTAATGATATCAGATGCGAGCATTATCGGTTCCATGAGCCTAAGTTTAACATAGGGATTCTTCACCAACTCTATGGGAACAGAGTTAATTCTAATCTTTCCACTACCTGGTCTGATATATGCCCTAGCAATGGCCCGTTTTCTCTTACCAACTCCAATCACAACCTTTCGCTTACTCATCCTTGTTTCACCCTCTTATCAACCCACCCCAACCGTTTCGAAAGTTCATAAATGGTGATGAACTTACATTCAATTGGTTTTTGATGTTCCTCAAATCTCATGATCTCTCCTTTGATCTCAGTAGGCTTTCCTAGATATATCTTCAGTCTTTTTAGAGCTTCTCTTCCCTTGCTCTTCTTTCTAGGAATCATTCCACGAATAGCCCTATACACTATGAGATCTGGTCGCTTCGGGAAAAATGGCCCATGGTGAGGGGATCCCCTCTTCCTTCGTTCCAAATACTTTTCCGTTATAACTTGTGGGTCTCCGGTGATTATAGCTTTCTCTGCGTTGATTATAACTATCTCTTCACCATCCAAGAGACGCTTAGCTACGAAACTAGCCAGCCTTCCTAATCTCGCATTCGTTGCGTCTATCACGAACATGGCTTAGATAGAGTTCTCTTCATTTTTATCTTTATTGGATTTCATGCTCGCAGTTCACTAGTTTCTCTAAATTCCTGACGTATTTTTCAGCTATCCTGAAGTAAAATCTACTCTCCTCACAACTGTAACTACACTTCTTTCTCGCTTCTTCTAGCGGAGAGAAGAAATAGAAGTCCTCATCCCTAGGGAAACCCTCCGCTTTCAACAACTCCTCTAGGGGTTTTGCTCTCCTCTCAATGAGATGTATCATCCAGCAGTAAAGTGAGGAACACACTTTCTTATCGTTAGAATGCTCACAGATGTTCCTTGTGAAGTGCAAATCCTCTCTTAATCTTCTCAGTAGCTTACATAGATCCTTCATCACGCATTAGTAGCTACAAAAACTTTAAAATTCACACTACTATTCTTGGTCTCTCTTCCTCTCTGAGGAGTTCTTCTATCCGCCTCGCTTCTCCCCCTGCCTTTTCTATCTTCTCCTCTGCGCTTTTCGAAAATCTCCAAGCATAAACCACCAATTTCTTATGCAAATTTCCTGTGCCTAGAACCACTCCGGGCACTACCACCTTCTCCCCATCTTTACAGAGCTTGTTCAGCTTCCATAGATTTACCTCCACCCTCTTTCTACTGGGTCTAGATAGAAGCTCTGCGATTCGTCTATGAAAATTCGTTCCCTTTCTTTCGAAAGCTACGATTGCCTGTCTGAGTAACGGATTTGTGGGCCCTGTTCGCTTTACCATATCAACCTCTCCCGATTGGAAACTTTAAAAACGGTCATTCTGTTAGATCTACTACCTTAAATTCCGTCTCAGTTTTCCTTAGTGCTTCGAACAAAATCTCGCCTCTCAATCTTAGCAAGTGTCTATGAGATCCTCCACCAGCATAGAGAATAGAATTTCTTAGCTCTTCCACTTTCCTATCCACGAGTGTTAGGAAACGTTTGAGGTGTCCGAAAGGAGGCACACCACCAACATCATACCCAACTTTCTCCTTTACTTCCTTAGCTTTCGCTAGTCTTACTTCTCTTGCTCCCAGTTCTTTTGCGATTCGCTTTAGATCTACCCTATCGCATCCACGCAGAATCGCAATAACTATTTTGTCATCGACCACTAAAACAACCGATTTAATGACAGTTCCATCTTTAACTTGTTTGCTTGCGTCAGAACTCCTAACCACGCTCTCAGGAAATTCTACTAGTTCTGCTTTTATACCATGATATTCCAAAAATCTTCGTAGATTCTCGTGGGTCAATTGCATAGGAAGTGTTTAGATAGCGTGAGTTTAAACGCTTATGAAAAACTCTCTAGCCCTATGCCGGGGGCCGGATTCGAACCGGCGAAGGGCCTACGCCCACAGGATTTCTCATCGCTTTCGCTCAAAACTTAAGCCGAGCTTAAGTCCTGCGCCTTCGACCAGACTCGGCCACCCCGGCATGAAAGCTAGAAATAGTTATTTTAGTTTAAGATTCTTCTTAATCTCTTCTATGCGCTTATCCAGCTCTTCTATTGCTAATTCTAGAATTTCCTTTGGCG
>CAZUUD010000010.1:10561-14601 GCA_964623045.1 uncultured archaeon
CCTTTGGCGTTAGACCAGAGGTGGTTTCCACTGTAAAAAGGAAGTCCGTGTTACTAGGTTTCAGCTCTATCGCGCCCTTTTGACATGCTTCGACACACGCCTTACAGAGATTGCAATTCTCTAGATTCACCACTTTCACTCTCTTTTCCTTTAGCTCGAGTACTCCACGAGGACAAGCCTTTACGCACGCGCCACAGCCATCACACTTGCGCGGAGATATCTTGATCATAGGGATAGGTCTAAAACTTGCATTACTCGCTTGCCATTTCGCATGCTCACTTCCATAGCCTAGAATTGCTATTGCTTCGAACTTCAATTCCTGGCCTTCATAGAGTTCTACTATCGGAATGTCCTTCACATATACCTCTGCCCCTTCCGTCAAACTCTTTATGTCCCCGCTATATACCTTGAGTGGTGCATCGCGCTTCAGACCCTTTTCCTTTCTGGCTTCTTTCGAATCGAAATAGAACCTCGCCTCGCAGTTACTACAACCTCTCCCTTTGCACTTACATTCTTCTTTCAAATTAAACCTTCCTGGCTCAAACCGAAGTGGTATTAAGCCTAGCCTATGGGCGAGAATCTCGTCATAGAGGGAAGAAGTGTTCTCATGAAAAATTACCTTCTCTATTGCAAGTGTAGGTATTCCATTGAGCATAGTTCTCCTTAGTACATTGGCAAAAGCTGGTGTTACGCCGGATAGAATGAACCTCATCAGATTTTCGTTTGCCTCGAGTATTTCCAACTTCATTCGACCACCGATTTCCAAAGTTAACCTTCCTAAACTTAAATACGGAGACTACACCCGCCTACCACGCCTACCTCCTTTCTTTCGCTGATGATCTGTAGGTATTGGGGTAACGTCCTCTATGCTTAGTATCTTCAACCCACTCCTAGCAAGCGTCCTTATCGCAGGCTGGGCACCTTGACCTGGCATGAAGCTCTTATTTCCACCTGGTGCCCTTACCCTAACATGAACTGCAGTTATGCCAGCTGCTAGTGCATCTTCTGCAGCCTTCTTAGCCGCCCTCATCGCAGGATAGGGTTTACCCTTGAGTCTATCTTTATCAGTCATCATTCCGCCAGAATAGCGGGCAATCGTCTCACTGCCAGTTATATCAGTTATGTGGACTATGGTGTTGTTTATAGATGAGTATATCCAAGCTATTCCTACCCTACCTTTCTCCTTAGCCATTTTCTCCCACCTCTAATTTGGTTTCAGGCTGGAGTTCGATTTTCTCTTCGACTATCTGCTTCCCAATTGGAGTAGGTGCACCTAAGATCTTCTCCCTAATCCTCTCATCTAATTCTATTTTATCTTCTAGAGATTTAGGTACGAGAAAACTCGGAAAAGTAACCTTCCTTCCTCTTATCCTGACATGCCCGTGAACTATCAATTGTCTGGCTTGTTTTATAGATCTCGCGAGTCCCTTCTTGTAAACGACCGTTTGCAATCTTCGCGATAGGATATCACGTACATCTAGTTTGAGAACGTCATCCAAATTTTTAACTTCGAACCCTAGTTCATTTAGCCTTTTTAATAGACGCTCTTCCTCAGTTTTGTTACCAAGGCCCTGAAGCTCTCTTGCCCTCCTCCTGAATTCACGAAGAATGGTTTCCGCTTTCCATAGCTCACGCTTGTTCTTTAAACCAAACTCACGTAGCAGCTTTCTTTCTTCTTCTAGCTCCGCAAACGGTCTGCGAGGTGTCTCATAAGTTTTTCTCAGTCGCTTCGGATCACCCATCTTATCACCTACTTCTTCTTTTTCTGAACTCCAACTACCACCTTAGTCCTTCTCCAGCTGGAATGAAGTCTTTGACCACGAACTTTCAATCCAAGTTCATGTCTTATGCCGCGCCAACAACGGATCTTCTTCAGAAGATTTATATCCTCTTTCTCTCTCAGCTTGACATCAGTTCCTACTAGATGAATATCTTCTCCAGTAATAGGATCACGCCTCCTGTTCTTAAGCCAGCTAGGTACAGGTGGGTTTCTTATGGTTTCCTCTAGCTTCTTGAGTTCGGTCTCGCTCAACTCCATGAGCTTTCGCTTCCTATCTATACCTGCAGCTATGCATATCGCTCGTGCCATCATGAAACCAATGCCAGGAATTGCACGAATAGCTCGCTCTACTGGAAGCTCTCCACGTAAGTCTACACCGAACATGTGGATTATGTGCTTTTCCTCTGCCATATCACAAACGTTTCGACTTAATCTTTTATATTCTGCTCCAGTTGAGTGGTGATGATCGGCGGATCATCAACGATTACTGTGTGTTCGGTTTGAGCCACGAAAGATCCTTTTCTATCTGCTAATACAGGATATTCGTAGATCGCATCTAATCTTCGGAGCTCTCTTAACCCTATTAAGAGCTTAACTTTATCTAAACTGAGCCATCTCGTAGCAAAAGGTAAGCCATTCCGTGGTGCCACAGCCTTAAGTATATATCTCGCCTCGTAGAATCTCGTTCTCACCTCCTCTTTGAGTGCAGCAAATATATTAACGCGGTCTAGCTCGTGAACGACTCCTTCGCCAGTAGAAGCGAAAGGTTCTATAGCTATGACATCTCCTTGCCTCAACACGTAATTATAGGGAACTACTACATTTGGGATTTCAGGCTTAGCATGGAGATTAAATCTATCCAGTCCGTGGCCCGTTAAATTTCTCACCGGCTTGAAGCCATAGCTCTCTATGGTTTGCTGAATCGCTTGGCTTAGCTCCTTAACTTCTACTCCAGGTCTAATTTTGGCTATAGCAGCTTCTAGGGCCCGTTCTGTACACTCGAGAAGACGATTTAGTTTCTCATCATCTCCGAGATAGATCGTTGTCGCCGTATCTCCTATATAACCATCTACATGAACACCAATATCCACCTTCACCATATCTCCTTCTCTAAATCTAGTTTCCTCATCACGCTCTGGGGTATAGTGAGCTGCTATTTCATTGATCGACAGGTTTACTGGAAATGCGGCCTCCCCTCCTAGCTCTCTAATTTTCGCCTCTATGGCTTCTGCAACATCCAACAATTTAGCCTTGGGCTTTACCATTCGTCTCGCTAATTCTCTAACTTCTGCTGCAATTCTTCCTGCTTCAAGGAGTTTTTCTCTTTCCATGAAGCTTCAAGCGCTACTCTTCCTTAAAACTTTAACTTGAAGAGAGAATGAAGGTGTGATTTCCTGTAGCGTCAATCCATTCTACCTCGCTATCTCCTCCAGCGCTTTTCCCTGTGAGCGTTGCATTTAGAGCTATGCTACACCTAGCCTTCTCTCTATCACTAACTATCACTTTGATCGTCTTTCCTAGGAGTAAGATCTTGTACTTCATGCCTCCAACCTTATCAGGAAGTCGTAGCGAAAGTTTTCCCATACTCTCATTGACTAAGGTTTGCATTCCAGCTGGAGTAGGTGAATACATATCTTCAACTGTGCTTCGAACCAGCTCGCATAGCTGTCTAGCAGTAAGATTGATGACGAACTCTTCATAAGTATTTCGGAGTTGATTAAGCGTTCCGACCACAAATATCAACAAGATGGTTGCGAAGAGGACGAGTAGAGAATGCGATACGATAGTGCTCTGACCTTGCATGAAGGTTTGTTCCGGCAGTAATTTAAAAACGAGAAAAACCAAAATAAAAGAAGGTGTTAGGTATGCATACGCTAGTTAAACTCTTCATAGGGCTGTTGATAGCGATTGCAGGAGTCTACTGGTATGCAGCAGATTACGTCGCTAGTGGTTGGCAACCAATCGTAGGATTCAGAGCGATAGACGCCTTGATCACAGTATTCGTCGGAACCTTCGGGTTGTTCCTCGTGTTCTTCGGTCTGCTCGTAGCATGGATAGAGTACGAGGATTGGAAGTGGGAAAAAGAGGAAAAGAGATTAAGAGAACAACAGGAAAAACGAAAGCGAAGAAAAAGAAGAAAGTAAGTTCTTTTTTGATTAAACTCCTTAAGTTTTTTCTCTAAGTCTTTCATACATGCGGGGGTGGCCGAGTGGTCAAAGGCGCAAGATCCACGAGATGCGAAGCTTAGGATGCGAAGCTC
>CAZUUD010000011.1:0-5034 GCA_964623045.1 uncultured archaeon
ATCTAACTCCTTTTCCGAGAGGAAGGCTGCAAATACTACAAAAACGAGTAGGAGAAGGGAGATAAGCATAAGGATGGGAAAACTTGCTGAAAATGGAGAAGCTAAACTTACTATTCCTAGTCCAAGGAGGATATCAACGAAGATCGTACCGACGAGATCTCCCATCAGGATCTCTTCTTCGCCCCTATTAAAGGCACTAAGACATACTAAGAGATCTGGAAGTGAACTAACGATTGCGATAAGAGTAGCCCCTATGGCAGTCTCACTTATGTTAAGAGCTAGAGCTAGGAGATGGGCCTCATAGTTCACTATCCAAGCTGTGAAAACTATGGCGATAAGGAGAACGGCTAACGTTGCGGCACAAGAGAGTAATTCCTTAACGTCATTTCTTCGTCTCAGGATTTTCCTCTCTCTCATAGAAAGCATTCTCTTGCCAAGGGCAAAGAAGAAGATGAGGGCAAGTAAACCATAAAGCTCTCCAAATCCGTAAATCAGGGCAAAGAGGAGGAGAGCAGCAACGATGGAGAGTGTCATTAGCGCATGATCTTTCTCTTTATCTCCGAACCTAGCCCCATGGAAAGCTATACATATTCCAGCCACGAAAGATATCAAAACAATGACACTTCCTATCAGAGCTCCAGACGCTATAGAGGAATAACCAAACATACTGGCAGTTAGGGCGATCGAAAGCTCCGGGAGTGAAGTGGCTGTTGAAATGAAGAGCATGGCTATACCGAACTTAACGATTCCAGTCAGAGACGCGAGTCGAGATAACCTATCGACTGCTAAATCTGCGAACTTCTGAAGTGCAAGGAGGGCAAAGAAGAAGCTTATTACGTCAATTAGCATGATCAATACAATTTTCAAGCCAAATAAAAAACGAGAGTAAAACTCTAAACGTGGTATGGAAAGTAGAGGAAAACCTAAAAATAGGAAGATTGCTTACGTTTATTCCGAATAAGCGGCTCCCCATCTATAATTGGATCTACTTCAAGGAAGGATTCTCTAGAGATCTAGTTCTTCTACTTCTGAAGGAGTTCGGGGCAAAGGAAGGAGAAATTGTATTAGATCCCTTTTGTGGTGTGGGCACGACTTTACTAGCTTGCAAAGAAAATGGCATAAATAGCATAGGGTTTGATGTACTTCCCTTAGCGGTATTTGCAAGCAGGGTGAAGCTCAGGGATTATGAGATTAGTGAGCTAAAAAAGGTTGCTAATTGGCTCTTCAGCCAGAAATTCGTGAGACCTAGCCTCAAAAGTGTCCCGGGTTGGATAAGGAGATTTTTCCTAAGGGCTACGCTCGAAGATGTGCTTTACTTCAAATCACTTATAGAACAAATAGAAGACCAAAAAATCAGAGAATTCTTCCTTCTTGGACTTATGAATGCCGCAATGAAATGCAGCTTCGTCTACAAGGATGGGGCAGTGCTCAAAGTTAAGCGCCATCCAGTAGCGCCTTTGAAGTACATGTTCAGACGAATAGCGAAACGAATGATACGAGATCTCGAGAAGATCGAGTTCAAACCCTGCAGCTATTTCGTGGATTACGGAGATGCTAGAAAACTAAAACTAGCAGATGAGAGTGTGAATTATATCATTACTTCACCACCATACTTGAACAAGATAGAATATACGAGGGTCTATGAGATAGAACAAACCCTTTTTATTAGGGATAGACCAAGACCACCTTTGAGGACGTTCTTTGGGTTAGGGAAAAGGGAAATAACTCCTCCAATCGATGTGCCAGAGGAGACAACCCACTACTTCATTGATCTTCATACTGCTATTTCTGAGCTCAACAGGGTACTGGTTGATGGAGGGAGACTAGCGATCGTGATTGGCGATGGTTTCGTGAGAGGTAGAGTGATAGAGGTATTAAAACTCACGGCAAAACTCGTAGAGCAAGTGGGTATGTCGGTAGAGAAAGTGATTATTGCTAATAAGAGAATCGCTACAACACCCCAAAGAAAGAAGGTCGGAATTCTAGAAGAAGGTATCGTGTTGGCAGAAAAATGATCATTCTTCTACTCGCGGGGCTAAAATGAAGCTCAGTGATACTCTATCTCCGGCGGAGAAGGTAAGTTTCATGGGATAATTCGTGTCGAAAGCTAGTGTTGCGACGTCCGAAATCTTTCTTGCTTTGATCATCTTCTCTAAGTACTCTATGGAATATCTAGCTCTTGCTTCTTTGGTAGTGATCAATTTCACTGCATCACTATCCTTCGGAAGCTCTAGCTCCACCGAACTTGCACTACCTTCAGCACGCATAACGAATCTATCTGCACTCACCTCGAAGACTACGCTATCAGCAACTAGAGAAGCGTCTTTTATACCATCTGCAAGAACTTCACTCATTAACTCGACCTTAGCAGGAAAGCTAAGCTTTTCTATTCCAGGTGGAACTTCTTCGTGGAGCTCAAGCAAAGGCAAGGTGAACTTCCTAGTACTCATACCTTTCAGTGCCAGAATCAGACGGGACTCTTCCAATTTCATTGCAAGAACATCTGAGCTCTTTGCGCGTTTGAGTACTTGCAGAAGAGATTGTAGGTTCAATCCCATGGTGGCATCTTGCTGGTAATTGTACTCTTTGAAGTTATCTGCACCAAACTTGAAATCTACGACCGCAACTACCGCCCTATCAGCAGCCAATAAATAGACACCATCTTGCTTTATTTTGAATAACCCCTCATCTATGAGTTCACTTATCGCGGCTACACAATCACGAAATAGAACAATGTCGTCGAGTACACCACTAAACATATTTTCTCACCTTAGCCTCAACCTTCCTTATTTTTTCCCACAATTCTTCCTCAAAATCTGCTGCTGATTGAATTATGTCAGCCACTACTATAGATTCACCTCCCCTCGTAGTTACGCCTCCGAATATTCTAACTTTCTCCCCAGCTTTTAAACCTTTAAGAATCTCAGGGTTTCGTAAGAAGTCAAGCTCCACTTGAAGTTTTCCACTGCCATCGTCTATAATCAAAGTAGTTCCTTCACGATCGATTATTCTACCAAATACGCAGACCTTCTTACCTGCTTCCTGAATTTCTGATATCTTGACTTCCTCATACGCTTCCATGTGATTGCTTATTTACAAGCTTTAAACGTAAATTAACTGACTAGTAAATTTGATGGATGGAATTCTTCCCATAGATAAGCCTCGGGATATGAGTTCCAGAAAACTCTGTAGCGAGGTGAAGCGATTACTGGCTGCTAAGAAAGTGGGCTCAACGGGTACTCTTGATCCCCATGCGAGTGGCCTCATGTTACTTTGTGTTAACAACGCGACGAAACTCGTAAGTGTTCTACAAAAGTTAGACAAAGAATACCTGGCCCTTGCTAAGTTCCATAGTGATGTAAAACGCACCCAATTAACTCGCGTATTAGAGAGGTTCAAAGGAGAAATAGTTCAGATACCACCTAAACGTAGCTCAGTAGCAAGAAGACCTAGAAAGCGACGTGTCTATGAGCTCAAAGTTCTAGAATTCGGAAAAAGAGAAGCCAAAATTTACGTGAAATGTGAAGCAGGAACTTATGTAAGGAAACTGATTCACGATATAGGCACCAAACTCGGAGGCGCTCATCTACAGGAACTTAGGAGGATAGCCATAGGATACTTCAGGGTAGAAGATGCAGTATCTTTTGAGGAGTTCGTCAGGAGCAAGGATAGAGAAAAATTCCTCCTTCCCATGGAGAGATGTATCAAACATCTAAAGCGGGTAACATTGAAGTGGGGCTCGGTAAAAGGAGCATTGAAAGGGGCTCCGATATTTCGCCCGGGAATCTTGGGGTATGAGAGTAGGCCGGATAAGGGCGAAGTGGTTGCAGTCTTCTCACCTAGCGATGATTTGATAGCACTCGGAAAATGGATTGGCGGTAATATAGCTTTGAGAATAGATCGTGTGATAAGACCAAACTACAAGCCAAATAAAAGACGTCAAGAGAAGCAGAGTTCATGGCAGAAGCTTATCTCGAGATAGTCCTTCTCCGATGCCCAAAATGCGGAAACTTAATAGTCGAACCTAGTTGGCTTGCTGATCTAGAACAAGATATTCAGTGTGCCAAATGCGGAAAGTTCTTCAACTCACTCAGACATCAACTCTCGAGGAAACTTCTGAAGCTTGGAATAGAGGAGAACGAGATTAAAAGAGTCGACTTTGCTTAGTTTTTAAGCATTCTCTCGATGGCAGAATCATGAGAGGTGCGATAGATGTATTCACTTTCTTGTTATTCCTCGGCATCTTTCTCATGCTAGTATTCGCTTTACTCTGGGGAGGTATAGGTGAGGTGAAGCGTAATAAAACCAATGTTACTACGACTACTGCTCCCATCACCACCACTACTTTAGCCCCACGTGGTATTCTCGTGGGCGTGCATGAAGTTAAGACTTGGCGAAGAGTAGATTTAGGTTTCATTAATATTAGCCACATCTCTCAAGAGCGAAGCATCACGAGCGAACGAAAGCGAATTTTTAATGGCTTACTCTTTGGAAGCGAGGAGCTCCTGGTCCACGCTAAGGTAGATAACGAAAGCTTGCGGGGGGCTAAGATAGTATTCAAAGTCGCAAATACGAACAACTATGGTAGGCTTCGCATCTATCTAAACGATGAGCTTGTAGACGAAGGATACTATGCGGTTGGGGAATATGAGCTAGAAGTTAATCTTTCTAAGCTTAGGAAGGAGAACGAGATAAGGTTTGCCGTCGAGAGTTCTGGCTGGAAATTATGGGCACCAGCCGTCTATGAACTAGAGGATGCTGGGCTTGTCCTCTTCTCTAAGGATTTCGTGCCAACTCAACGAGAGTTCTTCGTGTATTCGGCGGAGACAGAAAAGCTAACCGAAGACAAGGGGTACTTAACTCTAGACTTAACCACAAGGCAAGGAAACCTAACGATTGAACTTAATGATCGACAAATCTTCTATGGATCTGTGAATAGAAGCTTCTTCCAGATACTCTTCGATCAGTCCTTCTTGAGATCGGAAAAAAATGAGATAAAGTTCATACCAGATGAAAATAGTAAGTTCGCAGGAC
>CAZUUD010000011.1:5044-12834 GCA_964623045.1 uncultured archaeon
CGCTTCATTGATCTTCTATTACACCTTACCGAAGGAAGAAAAGGCAAGCATAGCATTTGAAGTCAACGAAACTACTTTAGAGCTTCTAAATCAGACGAATGGGACGGTGAATTTTGAAGTGACTAAAGTGGTTCGAGCTGGTGGAATGAAGGTTAGTATAGTGAGTGAGGATAGGGAAGTTACTATAGGATACGAGAGAGTTTCTATAGGCAATCATTCCTTCAGCTTCGATGCAAACAATGTGAGACTTGGTAGGAACTATGTAAGAGTTTCTGCGGTCGATAACGCTCTATTCTATATCGATGGTCTAAAGGTGGAGCTACCTTCGTGACCTCATTCGTTTGTTGTATTCCTTTGTCCACCGCCACATATAATCGGCTAATCTCATGTAGGTCTTGAGGTCCATTCCTTCAGGAATGTGTAGGGGGGCTCCTCTTCCATGTCCCATGAACTTCGCGACCCAAGATTCGTGAGGAACTACTTCACTTGGTTTAAGCTCAGTTCCTGGGTAAGCGCAGGCAAGAGAAAGCATAATCTCATCTGGTCTCAAGCGCTCTATAACTTTAATCGTTCGCTTGCAGCTGGCTTCACTCTCTCCAGGCAGACCAAAGATAACGTAAGCCCTAGTCCTTATGCCATACTTTCTGCAGAGGCGGAAGCTCTCGGCACATGCCTCGAAATCCACGTATCTATTCGCCCTTGCTAGAATAGCCTCGTCTCCGCTATCTATCCCAAAACATATGAGCTTACATCCAGCCTCTGCCATACTAGCTATAAGAGGTTCGTCTAAGAGCTCTGCTCGCGTCTCGCAACTCCAACTTATTCCTAGTTCTCTTATAGCCTCGCAGAGCCTCTTTGCACGTTGCATATCCAACGTGAACGTAGAATCGTGAAACTTGTAATTTCGCTTTCCGAATTTCTCGACTAGCAATCTAAGCTCAGTCACGACGTTCTTTATACTTCTGAATCTAACCTTCCCTCTCCAGAATTTTCGGGCAGCACAGTAGATACAACTGAATTTACATCCTCGTGATGTTGTGACCGACATAATTCTGTACTTATCCATGGGAAATAGCCGGTACTTCGGAAAGGGGATAGAATCCAGAGCTTCGATCAATGGCCTAGCTTCTGTTGTTATGATTTCATCACCCTCCCTGAAAACTATTCCCTTAACCTTTTCTACATCTCCACTCTCCTCTAGGATTCTACATAGCTCACTAAAGGTGATTTCACCCTCTCCAAGTACTACGTAATCACAAACGTCAAGGGCGTCAGCTGGTCTAAACGTAACGTGCGTACCACCCATTACAACTACCTTTCCTGCACGTTTTGCCATTTGGGCTACTCGTCTAGCGCTATCAAAACTAGGAGTAGTAGAAGTTATTCCAACTAGATCAACATTCTTTATGAGTTCAGGTAGTTTATCTTCTTCCTCAACCTGAAGATCTAGAATCCTCACTTCGTGCTCGTCGAGAAAACTCGTCAAGTAGCCAAGGGCAAGCGGAAATAGATCTAACCCTTTATAACCCCTAAATCCAGGGTTTACTAGCAGGATGCGCATGGCTTTACTTGTTGGAATTCCTTAAGCGTTTTTGGTCTAAGCAAATTATGCGCTATTTGGAGCTAGCCTTCAAGACCATAGATAAATTCGACCTCGTGGAAACAGGCGATAGGATATTCGTAGCTTTGAGTGGAGGAAAGGATAGTGCTGCAGCCCTCTTCGTTCTGAAGGAGTACATAGAGAGGAGGGGAGTGGAATGTGAACTAAAAGGGTTCCATTTGAGCTTCGATTCACCTATATCTGCTAAGGTAGAATCCGTAGTGAAGAGCCAAACCAAGCTCGCAGGTGTAGATTTAGTTGTAGTCTCGATGAAAGAGCTTGGATTACCGCCTCTAAGCGAAGTTCTCAAGCGTACCTCAAGACCTCTTTGTAGTGTTTGTGGCGTCTTGAAGCGATATTTGCTAAACAAGCTCCCAAGAGAGATGGGGGCTACGAAAGTGGCAACTGGTCATAATCTCGATGATTTCTTGGTATTCTACTTCAAGAATGTGCTTGGTGAAAATTTTAGTTGGATAGCCAAGTTCAAACCCAAATTGGAAGCCACCCATCCCAAACTCCTATGCAAGATAAGGCCGCTCTTTTACTTGGGAAACAAGGAGAATTTGGAGTTCTGTAAATCAAGGGGGATCCCCTTTCTAGAAGAAGATATGTGTCCCTACACACTCATGGGTTGCAAACTCGATGCTTCGAGGAAAAAGTGGTATGAGACACTAGACGAAATAGAAAAGAGACACAAAGGATTTAAACGAAGGTTTGCAAGATCCATCGTAAAGATGGCAGACTTCTTCCCTACTGAAGGCGAGCTAAGAGAATGTGAGCGATGTGGAGAACCAACGAGTCAATCTGTATGTGCCTTCTGTAAGTTATTCCGTTGAATTCTAGAGAGTAATACCTTCTTTAGTTTCTTTCTTCCTACTAGTGGAATGGCTGATAGTTGAGATCCCCTTTTGTTCTTCAAGATGGATCTGAGGAACTTCACGTCCTCTTCATAACCCCTCTCTATACTATGCTTCTTACCGGCAGATCGCATTAACATCTCGTAGTTTGTGGTATTAATCTCCATAATTATCGTCCTGGGAATCTTCAGATCTTTGAAGACTAGCTTGAAGTCTATGTGACCATAGTTCAGAGGTAAGTGGAAATCTCCCCTAAGTTTGGTGAAGGCCGATGCGGGGTCGCCCTTTAGCAGAAATAGAACGGACTCTATGAGAGATGGGGCTTCATAGTAGGTATTGCTTATATGGAGATGCTCTGGGTCAAACCTCTTAAACCAATCATAGACTTCGTCTTCCATTTCATGTTCTGCAGCATAGAGGAAGGTGTGGGAAACATCTAAGGTAAACCCTAAGCCAAGTTTTCTTGCAGTTTGCTGTACTACGAACGGATTTACGTTAGAAGTATTCTCCAAGGTCAGTCTCACGTTGAAGTTCTCATGGCTTTCGAGAAGAGGTATCCCTTTCTCCACTAGCTGATGGAAGACTATCTTCTTAGCACCTATCTTCTCTGCTAACCCCATTTCTAACTCAGCTCTCTTCTTTTCTCTTTCATCGGGCGGATAAGGAAGTATGAAGCTCAACCTATCTTCAGCATGAGCCGTGAACTCAAAGGAGTAGGACTGGGAGAGGTCGAGAAACCACTGGAGTAATTCTCGATTTATCTCCAACGGGCTACTGAAGAACCTATACACTGGAATTTCTAGGAGCTTGACTTTGCCCTGGAGAATTTCGAATTTCTCTTCCACATATTCTTTAGAGAACTTCGTTCCTTCAACATCGAATCCGAAGAGAATTTCACCACCCATGAAAATCGTTCGATAGGTCTAACTTAAAGCTATTAGAAAAGGAAGCTCATGAATCCAAGGGAATTCGTAGAGAGCTTTGAGAGAAAAGTGCTGAGAACAATAGGAGAATACCAGCTCTTGGAGAAGAAAGAAAAAGTAGTGGTAGGTGCATCCGGTGGTAAAGACAGTACGGCTCTCCTTTATCTCTTGAAGCGGCATGGCTACGATGTTAAGGCTCTTCATATAGATCTTCGGCTGGGAGAATGGTCAAGGAAATGTCTAGCTAACCTGGAGCAGTTTTGCAAGGAGAACGGAATAGAGCTCCATGTGGTAGACGCAGAAGAGAAGTTGGGCATAGGAGTTCCCCGTCTAATGGAGCTAGCTCGATCAAAGCTTGGTCTGAGCTGTTGCTCAGTCTGTGGGGTGA
Organism: uncultured archaeon; assembly: GCA_964623045.1. Classification (GTDB taxonomy): domain Archaea; phylum Aenigmatarchaeota; class Aenigmatarchaeia; order GW2011-AR5; family JAHLMP01; genus CAZUUD01. The sequence goes on from CAZUUD010000011.1 coordinate 8,813, forward strand.
TCAAGCGATGGCTACTCAATAGAGAAGCGAAGCAGTTAGGTGCAGAAAAGCTAGCAACTGGCCATAACCTAGATGACGAGGCAGAAACTGTGATGATGAACCTGTTACTCGGCAACGTTAAGGCAAATGTCATGGTAGGACCAAAAGTCGGTATAGAGAGTGAAGTTAAAGGCTTCGTCCAGCGCGTCAAACCACTCTACTTCTGCTCAGGGAAGGAAACAGAGCTCTACTGCGAACTCATGGGACTTAAGATTAATCGTGAGCAGTGTCCACGAATAAGCAGTTTTAGGCTAGATGTAAGGAGATGGCTCAACATACTCGAAAGGGAAAATCCAGGAATTAAACTAAAGCTAGTTAAGCAAATCATGAAATGGAAGCAAGAGCTAGCAAAGCATGTGAAGTCGAAGTTAGTTTACTGCAAGCTTTGTGGCGAACCTAGTAGTAGCGAGATCTGCAAGACATGCAAACTTTTGCTAGCGTGTGGTGAGATAGATGGCAAGTGAAGTGATTTTGGTCCACTACGGCGAGATAGGAACTAAAGGTGAGAACAGGGAGCTATTCGAGCGTGCGCTCATGCGAAATCTAGGCAAAGCGCTCCAAGAATTTGGGGTAAGGGTTTACAGAAGATATGGAAGGGTTGTGTGTGAAATCGAACAAATGGACAGGGAAGCCATCATTGAAAGACTGAGAAGGCTCCCAGGAATAGAGTACTTTGCTTTCGCTAGACGAACTAAATCGGAATTGAATAATATAGAAAAGGCATCTCTCGAGCTATTGAAAGAAAGAGAGTTTTCTACGTTTAAGGTAGAGACCAAGCGTTCAAACAAAGCGTTTCCTCTTACTTCCTTGGAGATCAATAGGAAAATTGGTGAGTTGGTGGTTCGAGAATTAGGAAAGAAGGTTAATGTCAAGAATCCTGAGCTTAAGATTCACATAGAGATATGTGAGAAGGAGAGCTTTATCTACCTCGAGAAAGTCAGGGGAATAGGCGGTCTACCAGTAGGTGTAAGCGGCAAGGTAATATGTTTACTCTCTGGCGGAATAGACAGTCCAGTGGCGGCGTTTCTCATGATGAAACGTGGTTGTGAAGTGGTATTTCTTCACTTCTACAATTCCACTCTAGTATCTAGAGCAGCTCTATCAAAAGTTGAAAGGATAGTGAAGAAGCTTACAGAAGTCCAACTTGAATCAAAACTTTACGTAGTGCCTTTCGATGAACTTCAACGAGAGATAGTAGCGAATATTCCACCAGAATATAGGATGATAATCTACAGGAGGTACATGATGAGGATAGCCAATTCGATAGCAGGAAAAGAAATGGCAAAAGCCATAGTAACCGGTGATAGTGTGGGACAAGTAGCTTCACAAACTCTTGACAACCTTGCTTCTATTTTTGCTGTAGCAGAATTTCCAGTCCTAACACCACTAGCTGGGATGAATAAGATGGAAACTGTTAAGATTGCTAAACAAATAGGAACCTATGAACTCTCTGTACTTCCTTATCCAGATTGTTGCTCATTTATGATAGCTAAACATCCTGCTACTAAGACCAAAGCAGAGGAACTAAGCAAACTAGAGGAAAAGATATCACCTGAGAGCATGGAGAAATGTCTAAAGCGGATACAAACCAGTAAGTTCTCTATCTCTTCATGAACGCCGGGGGCAGGATTCGAACCTGCACGCCGCAGAGCGGCACCAGCTTTCCTTCAGATCACCTCAAACTCTTCATCGTTGCAAAGCAACTCCGAGTCAAGCCAATTCCTCATCGACTCAAGGCTGGCCCCTTAGCCGTTCGGGCACCCCGGCACGTCATCTCCAAATCGATCAGACCTTGAGTCTATCGAATATTAAACTTACTAAAGTTAAAGAGATTAGATGTTACCCCTTACTGCTGTAAAGATGATAGAAGCATTTTGGCTTATAGCCCCTGCTTACGCTTCAAACGCCTTCCCACCCTTGCTAAAAGGCAAACACCCCCTAGACTTAGGAAGAAAACTAGGGAAGAACAGAATCTTAGGTGATGGTAAAACCTTTGAAGGAACTTTTGGCGGTATAGCTTTTGGAACATTTATAGGCTGGGTAGAACAGTTGGTTCAACCGTATTTGATCGAAGAGATCTATCTTCCTCCGATGACTCTGAGCCTAGCTTTCTTCTTAGCGCTTGGAGCCATCCTTGGTGATATAACATGGAGTTTCATCAAGCGAAGATTAGGCATCCCGCGTGGCGAGAGCGTGCCTATAGCAAATCAGCTAGACTTTCTCCTAGGAGCGTTCCTACTAGGCTCTTTGGTTTATCAATTTGAGTTGGCTACGATTCTCTTTCTCATAATGGTAACACCAGCAATTCACCTCCTTGCAAATACTTTGGCATTCCTAATCAAGATCAAACGTGTACCATGGTGATGGGAATGTGGGAACTTTTAGACTATGTGCTCTTCCCTCTCCTTAGCTTGAATGAGACGTTAGCGATATTTTTGGTAGCCTGCATAGTAACTACTCTCGTAAATCTCTGTTACAAACTCTTGATGGATCAAGAAGAGGTAAGAAAACTAAAGCAAAAGCAGCGAGAGCTTCAACTTAAACTGAAGGAAGCACAAGCTAAGCAAGCCGTAGAGGAGCTGAATAAGTACTTCGATGAAGCATTGCAAGTAAATGCAAGATTGATGCGTCTCATGAGGAAACCAATGATAGTTAGCCTAATTCCAGCCATAGTATTCCTACCATGGCTTAACCTTCATTTCGCTGCCTTGAGAATAGAATCTCCATTAGGAACGATCCCTTTTGGTTGGATAGGATGGTACATTCTAGTTTCCATACCCTTGGTTTTCTTAACGAAAAAACTATTAGGAGTAGAAATCTAACATGGAGAAATTCGTAGTTAGGAAGCGAATTAGGGGAAAGTTTAGGATAGCCTTAATCTACCCTAACACCTATCGTGTTGCAATGGCTAATCTAGGGTTTAGATTACTCTATTTCTTGTTAAATCAGCATGAACAGATCTATTGTGAGCGCTTTACCTCGGATTCGAATCTAAGCATAGAGACAGGTTCACGGCTCAGAGATTTCGATCTTTTAGCATTTTGTTATCAATATGAGAATGATTTGCTGAGGATAGTGGAGTTGGTGGAGAAGGAGCAACTGTGGAACAAACCTAAGCTCTTTGGAGGACCTTGTACCGTGAATCCATTTCCGATCAAAGCGTTTGCGGATTTGGTTTATGTGGGAGAAGCAGAAGCCTCACTAGATAAACTCATCGAGGCTATTCTGGGAGAAGCTAAGCTAGAGGATTTGGGTAAGATAAGAGGAGTCTACGTGCCAGAGATAGATAATAAAGTAAGAAGGGCTTATCCACACATCTTACCCAAACTTCCACCATTTCAAGTCTCTAGTAAGAATACAGTTTTTGGTGATGCTTTCTTGCTAGAAGTGAGTAGAGGGTGTATTTGGAATTGTAAGTTTTGCATGGGAAGAAACATCTTTGCGCCCTATCGCGAGAGGAAATTAGAAGATCTTCTAGAGGTTACTGAGCTTGCGATGAAAAAAGGAAGATATGAAAAATTAGTCCTCATAGCAGCGAGCATTGGAAGCTATTCCAGGTTAGACGAGTTCTGCGAGGAGCTGGACAAACTCGTTCCAAATCTCGGATTTACTGTTTCTGCTCCTTCATTGAGAGCAGATGCCCTAAATGAGAGGCTACTAGAACTAATAGTTGAAAGCGGAGAACGAACTATAGCATTGGCGCCAGAGAGTAATGAGAGACTAAGATATGAATTAGGGAAGGAATTTGATGATCAAGCTCTACTTGAAGCTTGTAAGTTAGCGAAACGCGTTGGGATAAGACAAATTAAACTCTACTTGATGTTTGGTTTACCAGGCGAATCAGACGAGGATCTTAAAGAAGCAGCAAAGTTAGTGAACGAGGTGAAACGGATAGGAATCAAAGTAACTGTGAGTGCGAATCCATTCGTTCCAAAACCCCACACTCCGCTAGAGCGTGAGCAATTCGTAGATCTCAAGGAACT
>CAZUUD010000012.1:0-12164 GCA_964623045.1 uncultured archaeon
ACGAAATCTCCTGGCTTTATCTCTGGTTTGAGAGATCCTACCGCACAAGGGGCAATTATCCTCGTTACTCCGAGTTGCTTAAGTGCGTAGATGTTCGCCTTGTAAGGAATCTTATGAGGAGGATACTCGTGTTGCTTGCCGTGTCTAGGAAGGAACGCTACCTCCTTTCCAGCTATTTCGCCTATAGTTATGGTAGAGCTCGGCTTTCCGTAGGGTGTATTTATATCTCTTTCTTCCTTAACTTCCTCGAATAGCTCGTAGAGACCCGTTCCTCCTATAACAGCTAGCATGGCAATATAACCTAGGAGCTCTTCGTTAAATTTGTTTCAGTGGAAGAAACGTCATGGACGAGTACGATAAGTTCGAATATTTCGAATCGAAACGGAAACGAAGGTATAAAGGTTACAAGAAGCGAGCTGGCAAGAAGCTCAAGTAGCCGAATTTCTAATCCTGTAAACTGGTTCTCTTATGGTGAAGAAGAGGAATTTTCTCTCCTTATTTCCTACGCGTTCCAGTACCCCCTTCTCCTCGAGCCATCTACAAAGGCTGGTGGCATGTTCATAGTAGGCTGGAAGTTCTCTGGGTGTAAATTTCCTATTTCCTAACTCACGACGAAGATCTCGGATAACTTCCTCAATGTAGGTCTTCTCATTCATGAAATACCACCGAGAATCTGAGTTGTACTACTAAATAATTATTAGTTGCAAATTGCTTAAGTTTTTCATCACAATTTTATAGGATGTCTCTCCGATTTGTAGATAAGAGAAAACGAAGAAAGAGGCTGCCTAGCTTCTTCGAGCCCTACGTGCGTGACTGGTTCTACGAGCATTTCTCAGAGCTAACTCCCCCTCAACAATTTAGCTTTGATCTCATCCACCAAAAGAAAAACGTTATAATAACTGCCCCTACTGGCTCTGGAAAAACGCTAGCAGGTTTCCTCACCATACTTAATGAGTTATTCAGGTTGGCAGATAGAGGTAAGCTCAGAGATGCTATTTACTGTCTCTATGTTTCACCGCTCAAAGCGCTAGATAATGACATTCGTCGTAACTTAGAAATACCACTAAGCGAGATCAGAGAAATCGCTAAAACTCGTTACGGTAAGGAGCTTCCTGAAGTTAGGGTTGCGGTGAGAACTGGAGACGTATTACCTAGTGAAAAGGCAAAACAACTCAAGTTTCCTCCACATATCCTCATAACCACACCGGAAAGCCTTGCTATTATGCTTAACGCTCCTAAATTCAGAGAACTCCTCAGAACTTTAAGATGGGTGATAATCGACGAAATCCATGAGCTCGCAAACAACAAACGTGGCGTTCACTTATCGCTTAGTCTCGAGCGCCTACGTGAACTCACAAAACGTGAGTTCGTTCGAATAGGATTAGGAGCAACTCTACATCCGGTTGAGGAAGCTGCGAAGTTTCTCGTGGGCTATGATTCTAGAGGTAGGTTGCGTGATTGTGTGATAATCGATGTGAGTTGGGAAAAACCCTATGATTTGCGAGTTCTATGTCCCGTAGATGACATAGTGAGGGCTAGTGCAGAGGAGCTCAACGAAGCTATGTACGAACTTCTCGATGAGCTAATTTCGCGGCATACTACAACACTCGTCTTTACCAATACTCGCTCAGGAACGGAGCGTGTAGTCTACCATCTCAAACAGAAGTGGAAGGATAAGTACACCGACGCTACCATAGGTGCACACCACGGATCGCTCTCGCGTGAGATAAGGCTCGAGGTGGAAGAGAAGCTCAAGCGCGGCGAGCTCAAAGTAGTAGTTTGCTCGACATCGCTTGAGTTGGGCATAGATATAGGCTACATAGATCTCGTAGTCCAATTAGGTTCGCCTAAGAGCGTTACGAGAGCTGTGCAACGAGTTGGAAGGAGTGGTCATAAGTTCAAGGACGTTGCAAAGGGTAGAATAATAGTTCTTGATCGCGATGATTTGGTAGAATGTACCGTGATGCTCCGCTGTGCATTAGAAAGAAAGCTGGATAGATTTAGTATCCCGAAGAATTGTCTCGACGTTCTGGCTCAACATCTAGTTGGAATGGCCTTAAATCAAAAGTGGAGCGTTAAAAAAGCACTAAGAGTCATAAGAAGAAGCTATTGCTATCACGAGTTACGCAAGGAGGATTTGATCAAAGTGCTTCGTTATCTTGCTGGCTCGTACGTTTCGCTTGAGGATAGAAATGTCTATGGGAAGATTTGGTTCGATGAAGATGATGGTGTATTTGGTAGAAGAGGAAAATACACGAGAGTGATCTACTACCTCAACCTTGGTACTATCCCGGATGAAGTTAAGGTAGACGTCTATCGTTACCACGATCGTCGCTACCTAGGTGGTATAGAAGAAGGGTTCCTCGAACGTCTCAGGAAAAATGATATCTTCGTCTTAGGTGGCAAGCTCTATCGCTTTCTATTTGCCCGCGGAATGCGTTGCTACGTCGAGCCAGTGAAAGAAGCTGTGCCAACGATTCCCTCTTGGTTCTCCGAAATGCTTCCTCTCAGCTTCGACTTAGCTAGGGAGGTGAGAAGGTTCCGTGAGACCATACTAAAGATGTTCAAGAAAGGTAGGAAGAAAAAATTCATCGTTAATTGGTTAATCGAAAACTACCCAATAGACAAGCGTGCTGCTAACTCGATCTACGAGTACTTCAGAGAGCAATACGAGTATGCACTCATTCCTAGAGAAAATGAGATTCTAGTTGAGGAAACCCAAGATCTAGCCGGAAGGAAGTTTCTAGTTTTTCATGCCCTCTTTGGAAGAAGGGTTAATGATGCTCTATCGCGAGCTATAGGTATGCTCATCTCGGATCAGATAGGAAGCGATGTAGCGACTATAGTGAGTGATAATGGATTTGCCTTTCTCATTCCCAACAGTAGGCGTGTTTACCTGAATCTCGTATTGAAAAAGTTGTTAACCGCAAATCTCGAAGAGTTACTCAAGCGGAATATAAGAAGGACAGAACTCATGTACAGACGATTTCGCCATTGTGCTGCTAGAAGCTTCCTAGTTCTTCGAAATTACAAGGGACATAAGATAAGCGTTGCAAAACAACAGCTAAATGCCCAGAGTTTACTTAGGATATGCGAGCGAATAGATCCAAAATTTCCCGTGCTCGAGGAGACTTATCGCGAAATACTTTGCGATGTTATGGATCTAGCAAATGCTAACCTCGTATTGGATTGGCTAAGAACTGGTAAACTCAAGGTTAAACGAATTAGGAAGCGCGTACCCTCGCCCTTCGCCCACAATCTGATAGTGCTCGGAGAGGCTGACATAATCATGATGAAGGATAGAAAGCGTAGGTTATTGGAGCTCTACGAAGCTATGCTAAAAGAGTTAAGAAGAAGCTAATTCATGGAGCTCATTCCTGGTGTTGAGAACATCGATGCTCTCCCAGCAGTCCACATTAAGGATTTGGACGCCATCTGCATAGCCGATCTCCACCTAGGATATGAGGGTATAATGGCTGAATACTACGGAGTATTTCTTCCTAAGACTCAGTTTAGAGAAGAATTAGAATTGTTCAAGGAGCTGTTCAGATCAATTGCTCCAAAGCCCAAACGTATAATCCTTTTAGGCGACGTGAAACACGAATTCTCCGAAACTAGTTATCATGAATACCGAGAGCTCAAGGAACTCTTTCTATTCTTGGATCGGAATTTCGAAGAGATAATGCTCATTAAGGGAAATCACGATAACTTCATAGCCAGAGTTACGAGAAGGTTTAAAAAGGTAAAGTTGTTCGATGAACTAGAAATAGGAGACTATTTCTTGACCCATGGTCATAAGCTGGAAAAACCATTAGATTACTTTGTCAAAAAGAAAAGAAGGGTGATCATAGGCCACGAGCATCCGGCAATCGCACTTTACAGCAACGTGGGAGGGAAAGAAAAGCTGAAGTGTTTTCTAGCTGGAAGGTGCAAAGGATTCTATTTGTTAGTACTTCCTGCATTCTCTACCCTAGCAGAAGGTACAGAACTTAATGTCATTCCCCAAAGCGAACTCCTATCTCCAATTTTAAAGCTCGTAGATATAGATAATCTAGATGTCTTCTTAGTGGATAAGGATCTAGGTTTCAAGCGATTGGCAAAGCTCGGTGAGCTAAGGAAGGTGATGATGTGAAGGCAGAAATAGTGAAGGTTGATGACCCGAGTGCTATCAGAAAAGCTGTCCGCGTTCTACGTAAGCGGGGAGTGATAATCTACCCTACTGAAACGTGTTATGGAATGGGATGTATCTTCGATTACGAAGATGCTAAGGAACGTATTTACAGGATCAAGCAACGAAGCAAACGAAAACCACTGCCAACTATCGTGGGAAGTCTAGAGGTAGCTAGGCGCTATGCCCCACTACCCAGACTGGCAGAGAAATTAGCACTGGCATTCTATCCGCGACCCCTCACATTAGTGGTTAGTGATGAATTCGCTTTTCGTATATCCTCACATCCATTTGCTCACGAGCTTGCGAGGTTAATCAATCGAGCAATAGTGTCTACTAGCGCAAACTTAAGTGGAAGAGGGGAGATATATTCAGCGAGAAGGGTGATAGAATTATTCTCAGACAAAGTCGATTTGATCGTGGATGGGGGAAATCTACCAAAAAATCCGCCTAGCACAGTGTTTGATTTGAGATCCTTAACCGTTCTAAGAGAAGGAGAGATCAAGCAACAGGAAGTTCAAGAGCTATTGAAGTTCTATGTCCACCGGTGAAAGTCTAGCTTTAACAAATGATTTTAACGACTAAAGAAAAGTATTAGCAATGGCTGGTATATTTAAGGCCTATGATATACGCGGTGAGGTAGGAAAGGACCTTGATGAGACCATAGCCTTTAGGTTAGGTAGAGCGTTTGCTACCTTTCTAGGTGAGAAAAGAGAAGTTGTAGTAGGAAGAGATGTTAGAAAACACTCTCCATCGCTGAGTAGAGCTTTCGCGAAAGGTCTGTTGAGCAGCGGTTGTAACGTGATTGACGTTGGTGTAGTTTCCACACCAGTTGTTGCATTTGCCACGAGATATTTTGGTTATGACGCTGGCGTAGCAGTTACCGCTAGCCATTTACCAGCACAATTCAACGGATTCAAGTTCTTTGATGAGAATGCGAATGCCATTAGCTACGAGAGTGGAATAAGAGAAGTAGAACGACTCTATAATCAGGGTTCGTTTCTAGAAGGAAAGGGAAGTGAAACTTCTAGAGCCGATGTTCTTAGGGAATATGAGGCATTTCTATCGAGTAAGCTTCGATTCGGAGAGCGAGAATTCAGTGTAGCCATTGATTGTATGCATGGTGTCATGGGTCTAATAGCACCTAAGATCCTGCGAAACTTCACAAGCAGTGTTTACGAGATAAGATGTGATGCTTCCGGTAATTTCACAGAGCATGAACCAGATCCTAGCAAACGGGAACATCTAGCCCTGTTAGCGAGCGAGGTCAAAGAAAGAGGTTGTGATTTGGGGCTTGCTTTCGATGGAGATGGGGACAGACTTGCAGTAGTGGATGAAAACGGTCATGTGGTAACACCCACACGTGTGTTCTCTCTATTATTGGAAAACGAGCTAAGGGAGAGAGAAGGAAGTAAAGTAGTCGTAGATTTCGTCTCCAGTTTACGTATTCTCGAGCTAATTCGCGAGCTAGGTGGTGAGCCAGTAATTTGTAGGGTTGGACACACATATATCACGAGAAAATTATTGGAAAGTGGTGCAACTATTGCTGGAGAGCTGAGTGGACATTATTACTATCGTGAACTCTTCGGCCTAGACGATGCCCTATTTGCAGCACTAAAGCTACTAGAGTACTTTTCTCACACTAACAAACCACTCTCCAAGCTCGTGGCTAAGTACGAGGAATATCCCATGGAATCTATTCGCGTCCCTATCCGTGAGGAGCTCAAGTTCAAATTCGTAGAAGATCTCAAACGAAAGTTCCAAGAGATGGGCTATCAGATTGACACTCTAGACGGGGTTAAAGTCGTCCTTTCTGATGGTTGGCTTTGTGTGAGACCCAGTAACACTGAAGCTAAGATCGCAATAGTTTACGAAGCAAAGGATCGTGCTACATTCGAGCGGCTCAAGAATTTGGCAGAAGAGATAATTTCCAGTATTCCAAGGTAGATGATATGCAAGCAGTTATGCTATGTGCTGGAAAGGGTACGAGATTAAGGCCATTAACTTACACTAGACCAAAACCACTCCTCTTCGTTGGAGGTAAAACCATCCTAGAGCATAATTTGGAGACCTTGGTAGAATGTGGCATCGAGGAGGTCATACTAGTTGTTGGGTATTTGAGTGAGCAAATTGCCGATCTCGGAACAAACTGGAAGGGTATGAAGATAAGTTATGTGCATCAAGCCCAGCAATTAGGAACTGCCCATGCCCTCTATCAAGCTAGGGAACTCGTAGAGGACGAATTTCTCGTACTCAATGGCGACGACCTTTATTGGCCTAATGATGTAAAACAGCTAATTTCAGCTGCTTCGCCCACAATTCTAGCAAAGGAAGTAAGCGATCTCTCAAGTTTTGGTGAAGTGAAAATAGGCGAGAATGAGAAGCTAATTGAAATCTTGGAGAAGCCAGAAGACCATAAGCAGGGACTGGCAAACACGGGGTGTTACTTCCTGTCAAAGGAAATCTTCGACCTTATAGCTTCGCTAAAGCCATCTCCTAGAGGAGAATTAGAACTTACGGATGCTATCAATTTGCTAGCAAAGAAAGAAGAGGTTCTAGTAAGAGTTGCCAGAGATTGGCTACCAGTAAGCTATCCTTGGGATCTGTTACGTGCAAACGAAGTGATACTCTCAAAGCTAGCTGAAAGTAGCATAGAAGGTGACGTAGAAAGTGGTGCTACTCTTGTAGGGCCTATCGTTGTTGGTAAGGGCTCGAAGATAAGGAGCGGTTCTTACATCGAAGGACCATGTTATATTGGAGAAAATTGTGAAATAGGGCCTAACTGCTACTTGAGAAAATACACCAATCTCGAGGGTGACTGTAAAGTAGGTAATGGTGTTGAGATCAAGAATAGCATACTTCTCAAAGGTGTTAGGGTGCCCCATCTAAGCTATGTGGGAGACTCTCTCATAGGTTCCTATTCGAATCTTGGGGCAGGTACGAAGATAGCTAACTTGAGACATGATGAAAGAAGCATGAAGGTAATGATAAAGGGAAAATGTGTAGATAGTGGGAGAAGAAAGCTGGGTGCGATAGTTGGAGCCTGTTGCAAATTCGGTGTGGGAACACTCATAGCTCCTGGGTCTGTTTGTGGACCATTCTCTTGGACTGAGCCAGGAAGCTACGTGAAGTTCGTTCTCGAACCCTTTACCCTCCTTAGGAGAGATGGTTCCAAGGAACGAATTGCTGAGGATAAGCTCGTAAATTCACTTCGTGAAGAGGAGTTTAATCTCTTCCAGCTAGCAAAACGTACTATTTGCTGAGCACTTCGCTCTTCCTTATTTCCACCTTAGCCACAGGATATAGTTTTCTCGCTTTCTCTTTCATGACTTTCGTCAGTTCGTCGAAGAGCATGGCCTTGACAAAATCATCGAAATCCTTCTCTGATGCAAACCGCTTCGTCACTTCATCCATGATCTTCCTGGCTTTGGTCTTTATGGCTTCTTTTACTCTACCTGCGAAGATCAGAATTCCCTTTACCCTTATCTTCACTCCATCTTTTGTTTGAACCACGATGTTGTTATCTACTCTTGTAGTATGAGGCCGGACTATGTGCGTAACGTATTCCCTAACCACTTCGTGGCCTATGAATTTAGTATAAGCTGTTGTATCCTTCACATCGATTATCTTGAAGCTCACCTTCATGTAGAACTTGCGAGTATCTGGGATTATGCTACTTAAGGGCAGCGTGAGCGTTCTCCCTATAACATCTTTCGCAGCGATGGCTGGCGTTTCTCCTAGCTCGATGTTATCGAAGATCTTAGGTGCGATGATGGTATACCACGTCTTTCTTCGCTTAGCCATGTTAAGCACCGATGAAATCGTGGTTTGACTCCAACTTATTTAAGTTTAGTAGCTTCTTCTAACTCCATGGCTGGAAAGTTCTTGAAAGTAAGGTGTAAGAAGTGTAAGAACGAGCAGATAATCTTCAATAAGGCCTCCACTGTAGTCAGATGCCTGGTTTGTGGGAGTATCCTTGCAAAACCTACTGGAGGAAAGGCCAAGATAAGGGCTACCATTCTCAAAACTTATAAGTAGTTTTTTAGCTTTCTCTGTGAAAGCTTAGCTATGACCGAATTAAGAATAGGAGAGTTAGTAGTGTGTAAAGTTAAGCAAATAAATCCGCACTCCGTTTTGGTCGAGATTCTAGACTATAACCAAGAGGGTATGATTCACATTTCTGAGCTAGCGAGTGGGTGGGTACGCGATATTCGACAACATGTTCGTGAGGGCGAGTTAGTAGTAGCAAAGGTTATTAAGCTAGACGAAATTCCTATGCTCTCTATCAAACGCGTGAAGCGGGAGGAGAAGCGGACAAAGCTACGCGAGTATGAATTGGAGAAACGAGCTAGGAAATTGTTGCAGATCCTCCTTGGAAGGAGTGGTAGTAAAGAGAGTCAGAAGGAGATAGAACAGAAGCTTAGGGAGTCCTTTGGGTCTGTCACAGAGGCTTTTAAGGTGGCAAAGAAGAGAGTAGAAATCCTCGAGAAAGAGATAGGAAGGGAGCTGGCAGGGTTGATGAAAGAAGGCGCTGATGAGCTCTTCAAGCGAAAAGAAGTAGAATTTAGGGCTGAGCTTAGATTACAATCGTTAGCACCTGATGGGATCGACGTGATAAAGCAAGTATTAAGTAAGGCTGAGTCTAATGGACTAAAAGTAAGCTATATCTCGGCCCCGAGATACCTGGTGAAATACTCATCTCGGGACCCCAAACGAGGTGAGAAGAACTTCCTTCAGAAGCTAAAAGAAGTTAAAAAGTTTGCATCTACCCTAGATTGTGAGCTAGAAATAAAACTGGAAGAGGGTGATTGATCATGGCAAAGCTGAGGCCTGGAAGGTGTTATAGGAAGTTAGAACGACCTTATACTAGGGTATCGAAAAGGAAACCTAGTAAGGATTACGTAAAGGGAGCTCCGCCCTCTAGGATAACGCAGTTTGAGATGGGAACTAAGAGAAAGTACGATTCGGTTGTATATCTCATCAGTAAGGATTCGTGCCAAGTTAGGCATAATGCGTTAGAGGCGGCAAGAATTAGCATAGTGAAACACATGGAAAAACATGTGAAGGAGTTCTTCATCAGAATAAGACCCTATCCTCATCATGTTCTAAGAGAAAACCCACTCGCTACTGGAGCTGGTGCAGACCGCTATCAAAAAGGTATGAGACTTGCTTTTGGGAAGCCGATCGGTAGGGCTGCCCAAATAGATAAAGGACAGATCATAGCAGAAGTCCATGTAGATGAGGGGTTCATAAAAGTCGCAAAAGAGGCATTGAAAAAAGCAGCTTATAAGTTGCCCATGCCTTGTAGAATAGAGATAAAAGGATCCTAAAAAGTTTATGGATCCTTTTCTTCATGGAATATTACCTCAGAGTTTCTGTGGAGATCTTGAGGAGATATCTAACTAATCCATACTATAATGGTAAAGATGGAGAAGCGTTGTTAGTCGAAGATCCCGTAGAACATCGGGGTGTGAGGATCAGACGAGAAGACGAAGAGTTCATCATACAATACCTTCCGGCCCTGAAGTTAGCGAGAGGGCTTCCTTCCTATCGTTCTCTAACCTGCTTCGAAGTAGCTAGGGTTAAAGCCAAATCTCTAGAAGAGGCTCTTGAATTCCTATTCATTAAACTTTAATCGACACAACGAAAACTAGGTATTGCGGGGGTGGCCGAGTGGTCAAAGGCGGTAGAGGTTGAGCTCTGAGCTAACGATGATGAGCACCGTCGATGCTCAAGACCTACTGGGCGTAGGCCCTTCGCCGGTTCGAATCCGGCCCCCCGCATGGCTTCATTCCTCTTCCAATTTCTCTGAAAAGCTACCAAAGGTTCTATCGTGATGATCAACCTTCATAAAATTTCGACGTCAACTCCTAACATGAAATTCAAGTTCGCACATATGGCAGATGTTCATCTTGGAGCTTTTCGAGACCCAAAGCTACGTGAACTTAACTATGCTGCCTTTGAGCAAGCAATAGAGAAGTGCATAGAGGCTGATGTCGATTTCATATTGATAAGCGGCGATCTATTCGACAGCAACATTCCAGACACTAAGATAGCCGAGCGTGCTGCAAGATTACTCAAGAAGGTGAAAGATCTCGGGATAAGGGTCTATGTGATTTATGGTTCGCATGATTACTCTCCTACTAAGGCTAGCATGTTAGATATCTTTCACAGTGCAGGACTCATAATAAACCTTACTAAGGAAGAAGGAGTTAGATTGATCGAGGACAAACGTACGGGAGTTAAACTTGCAGGAATAGGAGGAAGAAAGATAGGAATAGAGATGGATCTGCTTCGCTCCTTAGATTTAAGTCAGATAGAGGTCGAAAAAGGTTTTAAGATTTTCCTCTTCCACACAGCAGTTAAAGAGCTTCTTCCCAATGATTACAAGCACATAGAGAGTATTCCATTAGCCTCCCTTCCTACTGGATTTTCCTATTACGCTGGTGGCCATATCCATGCTACTTCTACTCTAAGGAAGGGTGAAGTCTATTTCGCCTATCCTGGCCCATTATTTGGTTACGATTATCGCGATCTAGAAGCTATGGCTAAGGGAGAGCGAAGGGGCTTCTTCATCATTTCAGTAGAAGATGGAAAACTAACCCAGCGCTTCGTAGAGCTGAGTCTTCCCAAAGTGGTTTACGTGGAGCTCGATGTAACCGGTAAGAGTGCGGATGAAGCTGCTCTCAGACTTGAACAAGAGCTCGAGCTGCGAGAGGTGCGTGATAGAATAATTCTAGTTCGCGTCTTCGGAGAGCTTAGAAGTGGTAGGCCTCAGGAAATAAACTTCACCAAGCTAAGGGAGAACTTGCTAAATAGAGGGGCGATCGTAGCCTATATAAACAGAAACATGCTCAGAGGAAGAGAGGTCGAGTTGAAAGTAGAAGTCAAGGGCGAATCGAAAGAAGAGATAGAGAAGGCCGTGCTAGAGAAGTTCATTAACGAGTATAGGAGCCCTGCCCCCCAATATTCTGGAGCTCGAGGCTTGAAACTCGCCTTGAGGCTACTTGAGATCCTACGAAAGGAGAATACGGGATTAACGAAAAGTGAGTACGAGAGTGCTGTGATCAATGAAGCTCTTCACGTTCTCTTTGAAGAGGGTGACTTTAAAGAGAGTGAAGAAGCTAAGCAACCCTCGATAACTGCGACCGATAAGATCGCTAGACGTGGGCAGGCTTCGCTTTTTGATTTCGGGTGAGTCGGATGTTATTGAAAAGTTTGAGACTGAAGAACATAAGAAGCTATAAACACGGAGAGATAGAATTCCCACGTGGGATAATTCTCTTCGAGGGAGACGTAGGAAGCGGAAAATCTAGCATTCTCTATGCAATAGAATTTGCTCTTTTCGGGCTAGGAGATATGCGTGCTGATTCGCTACTGAGAATGGGCGAAGACAAAGGAGAAGTGGAGCTCGAGTTCAAAGTTGGAAAGAACCTGTACAAGGTGAAACGCTCCCTCATTAGGAGAAAAGATAGTATATCGCAAGGAAAAGGCTATCTTGAATGCAACGGAACCCGGGAAGTCCTTAGTCCGACTGAACTCAAGGAAAGAATACTTCAAATCCTCAACTTCAAAGAATCACCCAGACCTAGAGCAAGTAGCGTCATATTCAGATATGCCGTCTTCACCCCTCAGGAAGAGATGAAGGCCATTCTTAACCTTAAACCAGAAGATAGACTCCAGACCTTGAGAAGAGCATTTGGGATAGAGGAATACAAACTAGCAAAGGATAACCTTAGACTAGTGGTATCCGAACTCAGATCAAGAGCAAATTATCTAGCTGGAGAGACAGCAGATCTACCCGAGCTCGAAAAGCGTTTAGGTGAGTTAACGGAACGAAGGAAATTATTAGAAGAGAAAATTAGCAGACTAGAGGAAAAGCATTCTGCACTCGAATCGAAGTATCGTGAGCTCGAGTCCAAAGTTGCGCATTTAGAGCAACTTAGGGTAGAGATAGAAAGACTGAGAGCTGAGCTCGAGTCCCTTAATAGTAGAA
>CAZUUD010000013.1:0-5296 GCA_964623045.1 uncultured archaeon
AAATGTAGAAGATGTGGGAGAGAATTCGAAAGATGGGTGGTAAAGGAAGGAGTATAAGTGTGCCCATATTGTGGATCAAGGGAGATTTCTAAAATGAATTTTAGATGTTTAAACTGTCAGCGCGTGTTCTATGCACCAGTGGAAAAGAGGGTAATAAGCTTACCCTGGAAACGCCTGCATGTTAAAGAGAGATTGAAAGAAGCTGGCCGTAGAGAACTCGCACGTTATTTACCTGACGAGGCTAAGATCCCAGAAGCGATCAGGGAAGGAAAGTCAAAAGTAGAGAAGATAGTGAAGAGCGTCGAAGAGACTCTTAGGAGAGAGAAAGAACTCAAATTAGAGGAAATCAGAAAGACTATCTTCAAGTTCGAAGGAAAGGATATTAAAGATCAAATAGAGGAACTAAAAAAGGAAATTGCAATTATTCAGGAGAAGAAACCCTCCGATATTACCATAAGAGATCAAATGCTTCTGAAGCGGTATGACTTTCTTCTAAACCTTCTCAAGGAGCGTGAAAGTGAATACAAGAAGTACGAGACGCAGCTGAACGAAGAATACAAGAACGAATATCTTCGTCGCTTACAAGAAGCAGTTAAGGGATTTGCCGCCGAACTCTGTGAGAAATATAACATAGTTAACGAAAGTAGTGTGCGAACCGTCGAAGCTATTCTCTTAGCCTATGCTAATGAAAGTGCAAGAAAAGAACTCAAAAAATGGAGCAAGGGAAAGAAGGTTGCAGCTGCTATTGGTCATACTATAGAAACACTTCCGGGGGCCGGAGAAGGAATATCTGGATTCATTCTAGGAATCCTCGTGACGATTCTGAATCCAATAGTAGTTGGTATAGTTCTTCTAACGCTTCTCTTTTCCATTGCCGGTAGCTTCATAGCTGGAATATGGAGCTACACTACCTGGATAACCCTTGCCATAGTCTTTCCGCTTCTCGCTTTAGTTGAACTCTCTAGGTATTGGAAGTCTGAAATCCATGAGGAAATGAGAAGGGGTGAGTGAGAATGAGAATGGGTTCCGTACTTGGGGTCATCCTGAGCTTGGTAATAGTGCTACCTTTGCTATTTGCCTTGCCACTGCCTTTTATGCTTAAGATAGCTATTCTGATCGCTGTGATAGTGTACTCGTTAGTAGATCTTTGCTCCATCCTCGGAAAGGTCTCGCCTAAGATCACTCTATGGAAGAGCATAGCTTTATCCTTCATAGTAGCTGTTCTGATTGCGGTCGATTTTGGGATCCTAGAGGCATCGTTAGGAGAGTTCTTGAGCAGTTGGATGATCTATGTGCTTTTCATCCTCGGATTGATATTGATATGGCTATATCTTGCTGGTGGTCCTGGAATTATCTACATTTTCACGATCTTCGTCTTGACCTTCGGCTACGTCATGGCAGGCCCTTATTCTGGTTATGTGAAACAAGCACTATGGGGGATCTCCGAGCCCATCTCAATAGGAGTTAAGAGTTTGGAATCCGCTTCTCATGATCTTTGGCTTCTGATGACGAATCCACAGGAGTACATTAGAGAGCAGCAAATGAAACAAGTAAGAACAGAGACGCCAGCAGCTTATCCACGAGGTGCAGAATTCGTATCCATAAACTTACTACCGGACTACGTTCCGAGCAATCGAAGCTTCTATATCCAAGTCAGGGTAGAGAATAAGGGACCTGTCGACCTCAAACATCTCTCGCTCATAGCAACACCAAGAGATAGATGCTATGGCAGTGAGTTCAATTTCTTAAAAGAAAGCCTTAGGGTTGGTGAACAAGTGATTCAGGAATTCGGTCCTTTCGTAGCGGCTGCTGAAAAACAGCAAGATATTGGAAGAAGATCTGAAGTGGAGTTAACTCTCCATTACTGCCATGAAGCTAGCTCCAACCTCTTGGTTACTGTGATGAACGAATCAGAGATTTGGAAGAGAATCTCTAATCGGGAGATGAGCTTCAGACTCGAGATAGCTACTGCTAAAGCAACGCCAGCTATGATTGCGATGAGTGTTGGAGAACAACCATTAATAGCTGAGCGAGAGACAACGTTGTTAGTTTCGATTGTCAACAAACGTCCGGATGGAAAAGTAAAATTAGTGAAGGGTAGTACCTTAAGTTTAACTCTTCCTTCTGATTTGTTAGAGGTAGTGGATCCCACCACACCTTGTATACCTTCAACTCAAACAAAGAAGGTCAGCTGTTCAATCTCTGCTTCGACGATCAATTGTGTTTGGGAAGAGGGTGAAACCATAGAGCCTGGTAAGTATACTTCGATTACATGTAAACTCAGAACTCTACCCGTAGAAATAAGTAAGAGTGGTAGCGTAACGGCCACTTTGAATGGTTATCTCTTCGAGCTCCATCAGAAAGTTGGTCCTACAATTGCACAAAGCAACGAATTCAGAAAGAGCGGTAAGGAAGGTATTATATCTCTAGGCAAAGCCTGTTATCTCTGCTATAGCGGTTTTTGCGGTATATGGGAAAGCGATACGTGTACTAGAGATCGCTGCCATAGTCTTGGAGAATGCATCTATGACGCTTCAACGAAGAATTGCACCCCATGTACCGAGCTCACCCTCTGTGAAGACTATCCTGATGAGGAGGAATGCAAGGACGATATCTGTGGAATAGGAATCTGTGCTTGGAATGGAACTGCATGTGAAACTTGTTTCGAAACGAGAGGTGGTGCACTCGAGGACTCACGAGGAAATATGCGCGACGCTGTGTTTAGTAAATACCTTCCTGAATACGATGGAAACACTACCGTATATGACTACTACTATGGTGAAGTCTATGAAAGAGAATTGAACTTTGCTGGATGTGCTTATGATGAAGCGAGAATGTGTATGCCATTTGAGGAGTTGGGCGAATCCTATAGCAGAGAGAAAAGTTATGTGAAATGTTGTAATGCAGCGAAGTGTATGAAGCTTTCAGGATATCCCGACTCTACTTTCATCTTTAGCTTCACTGGTTTAGACGAAAATGGTAAATGTTGGTACAATGTAAGCGAGAAGAATAGAGCAGCAGAGTGCTACAACGTTAATCAAACATGTAAAGATAGTAGGACCATTAGTTTAGAGGTCGTTCAAAAGACTGGCCTGATAAACAGCGCTACTTTCGAGGATTATAAGAATACTGCCGCAACTTGTTGCATAAAGGAGTTCTGTAGCCACGATCGAGATGCATATTATTATCTAACTTCCATCGATAACTCTGCAATAGAGAACTGGTACAATTTAGGTGAGTTAGGCTCCAAGGAAACTCCAGATGGTTTGCTCATTTACAATAGTGAGCGAACAAATTATCCCATCTATCTAGTGAAGGTAGGTGGATTATGTACTTATGTTAAGAGGGCATGTGAGAGCGATGAACAATGCTATGGCGGTGGTGCATGGGCAGGGTGTTGTAGACCAGAAAAGTGTGAAGGAAACGCTGTCTACAAGATCGATGAGACTAGACTTTCCCAAGATGCTAAGATCAAATCCACCATAGATTGTGATGACTATTACGTTCTCAAAGAGCAATGTGAAGCTAATGAAACATGCGTAGAGAACGAGGATGGAACTGCCCAATGCGAATTGACATCTCAAAATACTAGCAGTTGAGTTTCTTAATTTTAACTCCACGAACTAAAGTTTGTGGGGCCGTGGTGTAGCCAGGTCTAGCACATCGCGATGACTAGAAAACCGGCTCCAGTTAGTTGGAGCTAGGAGCAACCGGTTGACCCCGGTTCAAATCCGGGCGGCCCCATCTTTTTTAAAGATTCTCTTAGCTCATCCTTCTTTATGCTCCGCTTCTGCAAGCGTTGCGGATCTCTCATGACGGTAAAGCGTAAGGGAGGAAGAGCTATCCTAGTCTGTGAGAAATGTGGATACGAAGAGAGGCTGGAAGCTAAAGAGGTCAAGTTCAAGCGAAAAGAAGTTGCTGCAGAGGAGGTTCCCGTTATAGAAGAAGATACGGTGATCCTTCCAACTACTAAGCGCGTCTGCCCAAGGTGTGGGAATACAGAGGTGTACTACGAGCTCCGCCAAACTAGAGCAGCTGATGAGCCACCTACTCAGATATTCCGATGCAAGCGCTGTGGCTACATCTGGCGAGAATATTAACATAAAACTTCTCTGATCCTATAGAAAATCAGATGAAGAAACTCTATCTCGTCAAGCTAGGCGGGAGCCTCATAACAGATAAGACCAAGCCCTATACCGAGCGAAGAGAGATTATAAAACGCCTCTGTAGAGAGGCGGCCTATGCTAGACGAAGAGGTGTAAAACTCATTCTCGGTCATGGTGGAGGGAGTTATCCACATACTTCTGCTAAGCTCTATAGAACTGCCGAAGGAATAGTGAATAAGCGAAGCGCTTATGGATTAGGCGTCGTCCACTACGATGCCTCGGAGCTCAACAGAATCATAATGAAGAGTCTCTTGGACCTCAAGGTGCCTGCACTCTCCCTTCAGCCCTCGGCATTTGCCTATTGTAAAAATGGAAGGATAAGGAAAGTTTTTCTTGATCCCTTACTCAAAGCTCTCGAGTTGGGTGTACTTCCTGTGGTTTATGGCGATATAGGCTTGGATTCGGCGAAAGGTTGTTGCATCATGTCTACCGAACGCATCCTAGCGAAGTTGGCGATAAAGCTAAGAAAGTACTATGAGATTAGGATGGTAATGTGTGGAATCGTGGATGGTGTCTATACAGCAGATCCGCTTAAATCCAAGGATGCTAAGTTCATTGGACTCATCAACAGAAAGAACATAAAAGAGGTAGAGAGCTATCTAAGTGGTTCCCATGGAATAGACGTAACTGGTGGCATGCTTCACAAAGTAAGAATGCTCTACAAATTGGCAAAGTATGGTATCAAATCCTATCTGATTAATGGTAATAAACCGGGTTTGTTAAGAAAGGTATTAATGGGAAGACGTGTAAGGGGAACTATCATTGAGTACTAAGCCCTCGCTTCAACAATCTAGTAATATAACCAGCTACTCTGTTTCTGAATTTCTTTCCGCCTATACCAAGCTCCTTAAGTTTAAGCTTGTTGTGCTCGAAATCGGGCTTAAAGAGCTCCCTATGCTCCTTTAACAATCTCTCTGCCAGTTTCTTCACCGCTCTTGGTTTGACTCTACCCATTTTCTCTCTAATTCTACTATCTATAACAGCTATAAGCTTTCTCCGCTCCTGCTATTAATGCGTGTTTACTTGGTAAAGCTCCCCTTTGGTCATGTAGCAGTGGATGAAGGAGGAAAGGTAGTGGCCTTAAAACTTGCTCCTCGTGATCCAAAGCTGGCCTTAGAGTTCTTTCTCTC
>CAZUUD010000013.1:5306-12053 GCA_964623045.1 uncultured archaeon
CTAGAAAGTTAGCATTGGAGTCTGGATTTGTCAAAGACGAAGTGGAATACAATGCCTTCCTCACCGAATTCGGAATTGCTCTGAGTAAGTTACGAATGAAGGATTTTCTTACTAGAGACAAGTTCGTGGTAAGAGCAGTTAGCCTTTTGGATTCGCTCCGATCCATTCTCAACACTCTCTACGAGCATCTAAGAGAGTGGTTCATAATTCACTACCCCGAATGCGAGCTTCGAGGAAAAGCACTTGCCAAAGCTATACTTACTTATGGAAGGAGGGAGAACTTCCCCGATTTCAAGGGGAGTTCTGGAATAGAGTTTGAGCCCGAGGATGTAGAAGTGCTCATTAGATTGGCTTCTCTTGCACTAGAATTAGAGGAGAACATAGAAAAAGTGAAAAATTACGTAGAAAATCTGGTAAGAGAATTGGCCCCTAACGCCTCATCACTAATAGAGCCCTTCGTCTTAGCAAAGCTCATAGCTAAGGCCGGTTCTCTTGAGAAACTTGCAAGAGCCCCGAGCTCTACTATTCAATTGTTAGGTGCGGAGAAAGCCCTATTTAGACATCTCAGAACGAAGCGAGCAAAACCTCCAAAGCATGGAATAATTTTCGAGAGCAAATTCATCAGGGGTTCGCCAAGAAAATTGAGAGGGAAGATCGCGAGAACTCTTGCAAGCAAGTTAGCTATAGCCTTGAAGATAGACTTCTATTCTGGTAGGGATGAGTCGGCAAGGCTGAAGGAAGAGCTTAAGAAGGAGTTGGCGGAGATTGGAGTTAAGGTGAAATTATGAAGGAGATCTTTCCCGGTGTCTTCAAGCGGGGAGAAAAGCTCTTTACTAGAAATCTCACTCCCGGAGAAAGCGTATATGGAGAAGAGCTAGTGATAGTTGGTGATGAGGAATTTAGAACGTGGATACCAACGAGAAGTAAGGCAGCAGCGGCGATCCTCAATGGTCTAAAAAACTTTCCTATCAGGACAGGTGGAAGGATTCTTTACTTAGGTGCTGCAACAGGCACCACCATATCTCATTTCAGCGACTTAATAAAGGCTAGAGGTATCATTTACGGTGTGGAATTCTCCCCACGTTGTATGAGGGAACTCGTAAAGCTAGCCGAACTCAGGAAGAACATCGTACCTATTCTGGCGGATGCTAGGAAGCCACATGACTATGCGTGGGTAGAGGAAGTGGAACTGGTTTACTGTGATGTAGCTCAGCCGGATGAAGTAGATATAGCTATGCGGAATGCAAGAATGTTTCTCAAGGTAAATGGCTGGCTCATGATCGCCATAAAGTCTAGGAGCATAGATGTGACGAGGGAACCAGAAGAAATCTACGAGTCCGAAGTTAAGAAGCTCGAGAGCGGCGGATTCGAAGTAGTAGAGTTAGTGGACCTTGAGCCATACGAAAAGGATCATGCAATGGTCATCGCCAAACTAAAGTGAACTCGCTCTCAATCTCAATTTATCTACGAAATCATCGAAATCTTTTTCGTCTATTTCAAGTCCACAAGCATTCTTATGACCACCCAAACTTCTGAATTTGATCTCTTGGAACCCTCTTCGGAAGAACTCTAAAAGGTTCATCCGCATTTGCGTCCTTGCACTTAGCTTTATCCTTCCTCTAGAGCGCTCGTAGACCAGGACTATTAACTTAGGTAACTCTATACTTAGCTTAGTTGCCACAATGCTTCGGAGGGCGAATTTCGTCTTGAGCTCAAAGAGAAGAATTCGATTGGAAATAGGCGGAGTGGATCTAGCTTGGGCTAGAATTGCATCTATCTCTGCTTGAACTTTTTCGAACGCCTTCCTGAGCTCCTCATTAGAGAGAAAGTCGTCAAGCGTGTCCGAACTGCAGAGTAGCTCGACGAGTTCTTCGCACCTCATTCTATACGCCTTCGCATAGCTTAAGAGCTCGGAAGCAAAACCAAATCTAGTCTTGAATATAGCTGGTTGGGTCGGTTCTATCTCAGGATACACCTTCTTGCAATCTAGGAGAAACTCTCTTAGATCCTGCACTTGATAATCGCTAACAATACCTATTATCGCTATCCATAGCTTGTCACTTAGATCTACTATGGGTTTGCAGAGCCAGTAAACCAGATAGCTCGCAGGAAGATAGACATTCCTCTTGAATTTCGGATTGAAATGAAGCACATGTTCATCCGTGAGATCACGAAACGGATTATGATGGTCGATGATCAGTATTTCACAGTCTTTCTCTAATCTCTTCACTACGTTTGGGTGTTGATCAACACCCAAATCTAGGAAGATGACTTTGTTTGCTAGGGTCGTTCTAACGTAAGATGTTAGAGATCTCTTAACCGGCATCGGTTGGGATAGTAGAGTTATTGAAGCCTTTGAGTATCTCTCCACGAATAACTTCATTAACGCTGCGCTACAAATCCCATCACCGTCATTATGGAAAATCACTAAAAGCTCGTCCTCCTTCTTGAGATTTCTTAACCACCTCCTCACGTCAGCTTCGGTGGACATGAGTTAACAATTGGGGACTAACTTAAGAAAGCCTCATTACTCAATCAAATCGAATTCGAACTCTACCTTTGCTCCAAGGCATTCTACCTCATTTTCTAACTCTTTCGTTACGAACTCTACTTTCGATGCTCCAATTTCATCCATAAGTCGGGATAAATTCCTTTCGAGGTAGTCCGCAAGTTCTTCTCCTGCTCTCAGGCGAATGGCTATCTTTTGCTCTACCTTCAGCCCGTGCTCCTTTCTAGCCGCCTGAATTGCCCTAATGAGTTCTCTGAATAGGGCCTCATGTTTGAGATCTTCATCAAGTCTTACATCTAGGTAAAGACTCAATTCACCGTAACTCTCCACTACATAACCCTCTCGCTCTTTCGGTTTCTCTTCAGTAAACTCTATCTCCTTCACGTTGGTCAACGATTTTAGCACCTCTTTTCCTCTCATTAGCTTAGATAACTCAGTTCGCTCACCTTGGACCACTAGCTTATTCAACGGCCATCTCAATTTCACTTCTGCCTTTTGTCTCATGGCCCTCACGACTTCTCCCAGCTCTCTTGCTAAATCTACAGATTCTTCTAGTTCTTGATCTATAAACTCGTCGTTCACTCGAGGCCAGTCAGACTCGAATATGGATTTAGAATCACCTTCCAACCTTCTGTAAATCGCCTCACTTATGAATGGCGTTATCGGAGCTAGTAACTTCGAAAGAGTTAGAAGCGCTTCTCTTAACACCCACAATGCAGAAGCTTTTTCCGAATCCTTTCTCGTTATCCATACTCTATCCCTTATTAGCTTCACGTAAAATCTGCTCAAGTCCTCTACCGCGAACTTCACTAACTTCCTTCCAGCCTTATGAAATTCGAAGTTCTCCAAATGGAGTGTCACTTCTCTTATCAGTTTTTGAAGCTTAGAGAGCAGGTACTTATCTTCTACCTTCAGATGTTCTGCTTTGGGTTCCATATATCAGTAAGTCTCATAGAAGTTGAGGGTATTCCATAGCACATTTAATTTACGCTTAAGTTCGTTGGCCGAACGGAAACTGAATCGCTTAGTTTCCCAAGGAGCTGCCTCATAACAGTAGTAGAGTCTGACCACATCAGCCCCAAGTTCTCGTAGAGCATCTTCTGCCCATATGACATTACCCAGACTCTTGGACATCTTCTCTC
Organism: uncultured archaeon; assembly: GCA_964623045.1. GTDB lineage: Archaea > Aenigmatarchaeota > Aenigmatarchaeia > GW2011-AR5 > JAHLMP01 > CAZUUD01. The sequence goes on from CAZUUD010000013.1 coordinate 8,958, forward strand.
CATGCTCATCGAGTACCCATCCGTTCATGGCAACCGTAGAGTATGGGGTTTTCTCTAGAGCTGCCATCGAGCAGAATAACAAGCTGTAAAACCATCCCCTGATCTGGTCTTGACTTTCGTCTACTAAGTCTACTGGGAATAGTTTCTCGAAGAGCTCCTTGTTCTTATAAGGATAGCCAAGAGATGCCCAAGGTGCTATTCCTGAATCGAACCAGACATCGAGAATATCTGGTACACGCCTCATGACCCCACCGCATTCACATCTGAGTTCGATCTTATCCACAACGTGTTTATGTAGATCTAGCTCCTTAGGGGCTTCTATAGCTCTTTCTAGGAGCTCCTGGATCGAACCTATCACCTCTATTCTTCCGCATTTATCACAAGTCCAGATAGGTAGTGGAATTCCCCAATATCGTTGTCTAGAGATACACCAATCTCCTGCTTGACTCAGCCAGTGTCTGAACCTTTCTCTCCCAAACTCTGGGAGCCATCTCACCTGCTCACATGCCTCAAGCATCCGCTTCTTTATGGGCTCTATGCTGAGAAACCATTGTTCGCTTAGCCTGAAGATAAGCGGTGTCTTACATCGCCAGCAGAGGGGATACGAGTGTTTTATGCGTCTCTCAAGAAGCAATAATCCCTTAGATCTAAGTTCCTCGAGTATAGTTTCGTTTGCTTCTCTTACCTTCATACCCTCATATCTTCCCGCTTCCGCAGTGAATTCTCCGCTCTCATTCACAGGGGAAACTACTGGAAGTCCGTAGTACTCGCCTAGATAGTTATCCTCTGGACCATGTCCGGGAGCTACATGAACTAAACCGCTACCTTCATTGGGATCAACGAAATCCTCGACCAGTGCTTCCTTACCCTTTTCCTCTTCTTCAAGGGCATGTTTGTAGGATTTCGCCCTTAGTACGGGAATGGAAAGTACGAGTCTATGGGCTTTGGGATTTTGCTCGAGTTCATGTTGAATTGGAGCATCTATAGCTGGTTCATATCTAAGTCCCTCTAGATCTCTACCTTTCACTCGCTCTAAGATCTCTCCTTTCATTCCTAGAGTTTCTAGTACAGCCTCTACCCTCGATTCGGAGAGAATCAAGATCTCTTCTCCCACTTTAACTCTGACGTAATCAGCATCCGGATGAACTGCAATAGCCACGTTTCCGACCAACGTCCATGGTGTAGTGGTAGCTACAACGAGGAACTCGTTCTCTCTATTCTTCAACGGAAACTTCACATAGATGTAGGGATCTTCGATCTCGGCATAGCTATCCGTTACCTCGTAACCTGCTAAGGTAGTTTCGCAGTGGGGGCACCAGTAAACTGCCTTACTACCCTTATACAGCATCCCTTTCTTCCACATCTCCTTAATGGCCCACCATGCTGATTCTATGTAGTAGTTCTCATCAGTGAGGTAGGGTTCGAAGTATCCACGCCATGCTCCAAGTCTTCGATAGATCTCTAACCACACTCGTTCGTTTCCGTGAGCCTTAGATCTACAGAGCTCTATGAACTTCTCTACTCCAACCTCCTCTATTTCTCGTTTAGATCTTATTCCGAGCTCTCGTTCTACCATGTTTTCTATCGGTAGGCCGTGGCAATCAAAACCTGGTTGAAACCAACTAGCAAATCCCTGAAGTAGCTTGAATTTGCTCCACACATCCTTGTAGGTAGTCGTCATCAAATGACCAACATGAGGCGTAGCATTAACATAAGGGGGTCCATCCAATAAGTAGAACTTCTTTTCGCGCCTGGCTAATGCTCGCTTAGGTATATCATTTTCTTCCCAGAACTTTCTTATCTCAGTCTCTATAAGATGGGGATCGTATTGATTTGTCATGTTTCTAGAATGATAAGGAAAGGATTTAATTTTAGAAGACTCGTTTCAATTCGTCGTGTGAGATTTCTCTATACTTCCCCTGCTCTATCACTGCTCCTTCTACATTTTTAGTTGAGAGTTTTTGCTCCGCATGCCTCAAAGCTTTCGCTGCTAGTTTAAGCGCATCTTTGTAATCTAGATTTTGTTTCCACTCTCGTTCTAAGACTTCAAGGGCGGATTTAGCGCCTCTTCCTATTGCTGCTGCCTGCCACTCACGCAAGGTTCCAGCTGGATCCGTTTCGAAGAGGTGTTGCTCATCCTCATCATCTACACCGCCTATGAGCAAGGAGACACCAAATGGTCTGATTCCACCTATTTGGGTGAATTGTTGCTTTCTATTCGCAACGTACTTCGCGAGTGTCTTCACAGCAATGGGCTCGTTATAGGTTATCCTATGGATTTGGGCCTTCACCCTCGCATACTCTATGAGCATTCTAGCATCGGCTGCCATACCACAAAACGTTGCTCCTATGTGTTCATCTAACTTCACGACTTTTTCGCTTCCTTCAGGCAACTGAAGTTTCGATACGAACTTACTCGCTAGCAATACTACGCCTCCCTTAAATGTAACTCCTACTGCAGTAGGGGCATTCTCTACTGCTCTTTGGGCATACTCTACTTGGTAGAGTCTCCCCTCTGGTGAGAATACCACGATCGCTCTATCATAAGCCATTTTACTGAATGCCTCAGGAGAAACTTGGACCTCCACCATCTCCTAACACCAGAATTATTTGATTTCATGTGAACATTTAAATCTCCGTCCATGTGCACAGAAATTCCTAATTGGGCAAGAAGTGCACCTAGGATTTCTAGATTTGCATATCTCCCTACCCAACATGAGAAGGAGTTCGTGCATTCTCCTTCGTTTTCCCTCTGGTGCTAGCTGCTCTAGTGCCTTCTTCAACTCTCCATAGCTACTACTTTCCTTTCCAAGTCCTAGTCTGATGAGAACTCTCTTTATGTTTCTATCTACGATCGCTTCGTCCCTTTCACACACATAAGAGAGGAATACATCCGCGGTCTTATCTCCTACTCCAGGAATTTTCTTCAGTTCTTTCCTACTGAGCTCACATAACTTACTCGCATCGCCATCAAAATGTTGCTTCAGATATTTTGCGAGGCGCTTTAATAATTTGGTCCTTCTTCGTTGGAGTCCTGCAATTGCTATTGCTCGACCTAAAGTGTTGGGCTCTGCTTCCGCTCTAGAATCTACCGTC
>CAZUUD010000014.1:0-3469 GCA_964623045.1 uncultured archaeon
CAATACTACGTTTTATCACGGAAGAGCCGACCTTTTCTGCGAAATCCCTTAGGACCCTCTCAAAACTTATACCCCAATCCAGTTTCGCGCTCATTTCCCTTACGTACTTAGAAAGAGGGCCATAATCGTTATGTTTTACTGCTCTGAAAGCCTGAGGCAATGTCATACCAGTTTCTATTGCTCCAGTTATGTCATGCAGAAACTGTGGGAACTTCTCCTCTATCTTTCGCTTCAAACGCACCTCTTGATATTTTATGGTTAGGGGGATCCCAAGTGCAACTAGTACTCCTGTGAAGTTCAGCATTCCAAAAACCTGTGGTATTTGCCTGAAGTAGGTGAAGCTTATGAAGATCAGCAGCGCACCTAAGCCTACGCAGATCGCGGATTGTTCTTTAAAGCTAATCTTACGTTTCATTTCCACCACTAGACTGCAGGCTGTGTAAGATGGATGAAGGCTATGAAGACTATGTTGAGAAATGGAATGAAGAAGTAAATTCCGAGTTGCATGGCAGTCAATATATCCATTCCGAAGACCTTCCCTCCTATCATTGCCATAACACTCAGAATAGAAATGAAGAACAGGGGCGCAGCTATTAGTACAGCTGTGTAGAAATCAGCATAAGTAGATAGCGTAGTAAGGTACTTCTCTCTTCTCAGTCTATACTCGAAGAGTGCCTCTTGGGTAGCAGTTTTAAGAAAACGCTTAAGATCCCCACCCGTTTCGATTATGGAGATTATGCTATAGAGAAATTCCCTGAAACTTTGTGAAGGAGTACGATCGGCAACTTGTCTTATTGCGGTGATAAGATCCATACCGTAGGCTTCTACATTTCTAACTATTTGTTTAGCTTCTTCTGCAACTTGACCATATTCCTTAACCCCAGCAAGCAGTTTGAAGATCACTATAGGCGGTACACCACTTGCTGCCACTGCTGCCATGTGGTTGAGTGCAAAAGGTAGGTTGTTCTCTATGCTCGCCCGTTTGGAACTAAGGATGTGATAGGGATAGGAGTGGAAGATCGTGAGGATACCAAATCCTATTACGGCAGCTATGAAAAAGGCTCCAGGAAAGGCGAACCAAAGCGGCAAACCAGCGAAGATAAGCAAAGTGAAGAGCATGTAGATGAAGACAATTACGAAGGAGAAGATGGCAAGGAATACCATTCTCCCTACGTATACTTCAAAGAGAATACCGATGTTCGCCTGTTGAAGCATCTGTTCGAGGGGTTTAAAGTAATCTGGATATTTCCTTATTGCATAGTCTGCTAGGCGAAGAATCAGTTTCCTATGCCTCACTCTTGGCATGATAAAGAAGATATCCAAGCCCAAATTAAAAGGTCAAGTGTAGAATTCCACTTGCTCCATGTCAACTGTTCTATCGGGATAAATGACGACCCCATTTTCCGTTATCTCATAGAGATGGAGCTTATTGCTATGGCTAGCCCCCCGTAACTTCCATATGTTTAGCACCAATTTGAACTCGTTATCTATTAACGCCTTTCTCAACCTTATGACACCATCCACCACGAATTCCTCAACACCACTTCTCGAAATCGCCGTACTCCCAGGAGGAGACTCGCAAACTAGTATCGAAGTACAGCCATTAAGCTTGAGAACATCGTATAGCTTCACTATAGTGCGTCTTATCTCTGCTAGGTCCTTCATGTAAATCGTGAAGTTACTCACAGTATGAATCACAACTCTCTTAGCTCCCATCCGCTTTATGTCGTTTTGCAATATCGATAGGACTTCTTCCATTATGAATGGATCATATCTCTTAATCAATAGTACGCCACGACTTTCTAGTTCTTCGAAGTTCCAGCCGAATTTCCTTGCTTGCTTTCTCAGTTCGAAGGTATGTTCCTCGAACGTGGCGAAGATGGCTGGTTCATTAGCAACTGTGCATGCGTTGTAAACGTACTGAAGACCGAAGACGGTCTTACCGGTGCCAACAGTGCCCGAGAGCAGGATCTGACTACCTTCAGGTACACCTTCAGGAATCAATCCATCGAGGCCTGGTATGAGAAGCGAAGTGTATTTCAAGTCACTCACAACCATACCCCTCGTTAATTATTTTCTCGGGTTTTAATAAGTGATTTAAAACTTCTAGTTTAGTTCCGTAGTATGGCAACGAAGAGACAAAGTAAGAAAACCAAGAAAGAAGAGCTCAAATTGTTCGGTAAATGGAGCTGTGATGTTGAGGTTAAGGATCTAGGACTCAAACGTTACATTACTCTTACACCAAGATTGTTCCCTAAGAGTAGCGGCATCTATGCCAAGCACAGGTTCTATAAGTCCAGAGCACACATAGTAGAGAGGCTGATAACTCATCTCATGCAACCAGGTCACGTAGGGAAGAGACATAGAAGAACGAGTGGACACATGGGAGGTGCATTTCAAAGGGCAGCTAAGATAGTGGAAAAGACATTTGAACTAATCGAAAAGGAGACTAAGCGAAATCCGGTGGAGGTCTTCATCAGAGCACTCGAGAACGCTGCACCGTGTGAAGAAGTAGTTGGTTATCAAGTTGGTGGTATAATAGCAAGGTTGCCCGTGGTCATATCACCTCAGCGACGAATAGATAAGGCGCTAAGAGCATTTGTCCAAGGAAGCTATGCAGCAGCACTCAACAAGAAGTTACGAATTCACGAAGCCCTAGCGAGAGAGTTAATAGCTGCAGCCAAGAATTCTACGGAAAGTTTTGCCATTAGAGAAAAGCAGAGGTTGGAGCAGGAGGCAGAAGGAGCTCGCTAACATTTTTCTCTAGTTTTTAGGAATAGAAGTCATGAGGATCTGTGTATACCTCGAGAATGCTAGGTTTCTGAAGTCATTTGGTGATACTGGCATAGGTAATGCAGCCAAACTCCAACGAATAGCACTGCAAACAAATGGCATCGAGGTTTGCGAGGATTGGCGAGAAGTCTATGATATCATAGATCTAAATCCAGTTAGCTTCACTGAGTGCATGTACGTAGCGAAATATGCTAAGAAACGCGGAAGAAAGGTGGTTGTTCATGTCCATACGACTTTCGAGAATTTTGCAAATAGTTTTTGGTTTTGGAGACTAACGTCTCCAATCGTTTACAGGAATATGGTGAAACTATACAGGTTGGCCGATGCTTTGATCTGTGTGAGTGAATACACAAGGGATTGGGTAGAGAGAATTGGAATAGAACAGAAGATTTTCGTGGTAGGTAACGCGATAGAGGTTGAGAAGTTCAGGAAAGGTAATCGTAACTACTACAGAAGACTCTATGGCCTCGAAGGAATAGTTCCATTCTCCGTGGGTTTAGTAATTCCGAGAAAAGGCATAGAAACATTTGTGAACCTAGCACGAAACTTTCCAGATCTCAAGTTCGTTTGGTTTGGTCCTCTCGGAAAGGGATTGATTAGAAGCTTTAGAGCAGAGCGAATCGTGCGCGATGCTCCAGAGAATGTCGTATTCGCCGGTTACGTGAAAGATATAGTC